>JBEANV010000001.1:0-5620 GCA_041165285.1 Pseudomonadota bacterium
TCAGCGCCTGCACGCGGCCCTTCAGCGCCTCGTCGGCCAGCGGGTGGAACTTGTTGAACAGCGGCGCGATGACGGTCGGGTAGAGCACCTGCATCAGCAGCGTGAACCCCGCCAGCACCGCAAACGCCCACAGCCACCACAGCGCGCCCGCCGCCGCCATCAGCCACAGCACCAGCGCCAGCAGCGGCACGCCGACCACGACGCCGACCACCGTGCCCATCACCGCGTCCTTGAGCCACAGCGCCCAGGTCATGCGGTTGAAGCCGAACTGCTGCTCGATGCGGAAGGTGCGCCAGAGGTCGAAGGGCAGGTCGATCACGCTGCCGATTGCACTCACCGCCATCAGCAGCGCTACCTGGTAGCCGAGTTCACCCCAGCGCGGCAACGCCCAGTCGCGCACGACGACGTTCACCGCGTCCAGCCCGCCCAGCAGCGTCCAGCCCAGCAGCATCACGCCGCCCCACGCAGTGGTCAGCAGCTCGAAACGCTGGCGGGCGATGGTGTAGTCGGCGGCCTTCTGGTGGGCCTCCAGCGACACCACGTCGGCAAACGCCGCGGGCACGGCCGCACGGTGCTGCGCCACATGGCGGATCTGGCGGCTGATGAGCCACAGGCGGGTGCCGAGCATCGCCACGAGGGCGGCGGCAAAGGCGAACGTCACGGCAAGCGAATTCATGCGCCGATTCTCGCCGATGGCGCGTGGGAAAATCCCGGCTTCTCCTGGAGCCCCTGATGACCGAGCCGACTGCCGCCGCTGCCCTTGCCCCCGTCCTTGCCCGCCACGACCAGAACCTCGTCTGGGTGGACATGGAAATGACCGGACTCGACCCCGCGACCGACCGCATCATCGAGATCGCCGTCGTCGTCACCGACCCGCAGCTCACCGTGCGCATCGAGGGGCCGGTGATCGCCATCCACCAGTCCGACGCGGTGCTCAACGGCATGGACGCCTGGAACAAGGGCACGCACGGCAAGAGCGGCCTGATCGATCGGGTCAAGGCGTCCACCGTGACCGAGGACGAGGCGGCGCAGCAGGTGATTGCGTTCCTGAAGCAGTATGTCGGCGCCAAGCTGTCTCCGATGTGCGGCAACACCATCTGCCAGGACCGGCGCTTCATGGCGAACTACATGAAGAAGTTGGAGGCGTACTTCCACTACCGCAATGTCGATGTCTCCACGCTGAAGGAGCTGGCGCGGCGCTGGCAGCCGGGGCTGGTCGAAGGGTTCAAGAAGCACCAGAAGCACACGGCGCTGGCGGACATTCATGAGTCGATCGACGAGCTGCTGTACTACCGGGCACACATCCTGAAGGTGTGAGGCGCGCCGGGCGACGGCGTGTGTCGCACGCTACTTGCGGGCCAGATAGACGCCCGTCATCGCGATCGCCATTCCCCCCATCGCCACGGGGCTGAGCGCCTCGCCGAACAGCGCCCACGCCACCACCGCCGTGCAGGGCGGCACCATGTAGAACAGGCTGGCGACGTTCACCGCGCTGCCCGAGCGGATCAGGACGTTCAGCAGTCCGACCGCGCCCAGCGAGAGCACCAGCACCAGCCACCCCAGCGCGAAGACAAAGGCGCCGGATGACCAGTCGATGGCGCGGTCCTCGCTGATCCAGGCGAGCGCGCCGGTGACCAGCAGGCACGGCACGAACTGCACCACCGCCCCGGTGCGGAAGTCGAAGCTCGGGCAGTAGCGCTTCTGGTACAGCGTGCCGGCCGTGATGCCCAGCAGCGCGACCAGCACCGCCGGCAATCCGGGCAAATGGACGAGCTGGCCGAGCGTGTGCAGGTCCAGCCCCGCGCCTGCCAGCCGCGACGACAGCACCAGCACCACGCCGACCAGCCCGAGCACGAGCCCCAGCCACTGCTTCGGCCGCACCGTCTCGCCCAGCACCCAGCCGGCGCCGACGGCGGTCAGCAGCGGTTGCAGGCCAACAACCAGGCTCGACACGCCGGCCGGCAGGCCCTGCGAGATGCCGGTGAACACACCACCCAGGTAGACCGCATGCACCAGCAGCCCGGCCACCGCCAGATGCCCCCACGCCCGGATGCCCGGCGGCCAAGGGGCGCGAACCCACAGGGCCGCGAGCCCCATGAGCGCCACGACCAGCGCATAGCGCGCTGTCAGAAATCCCAGCGGCGGTGCATGCGGCAAGCCGAGCTTGGCGCCGATGAAGCCTGTGCTCCACAGGAGCACGAACAGCAGTGGTGCGTGGCGGGTCCAGCCGACGGGTGAAGGGGGCAGAGGTGTGGATGACATGGAGCAGGACCGTGCAGGGGCGGGTGTCAGCGCAGATAGAACTGCTGGCGCAGCGCCCCGGTGGGATTCTCGACAGTGGCCATGCCTCCGACGGCAGGGGACAGGACCGCGAGCATCTGGGCGCTGTTGCGGTGCTCGAAGCGCACCAGGGTGCCACTACCGCTACCGCTGCTGGCCTTGAGGGGCTTGATCGACCACATCTGGCTGGTGGCGGTGGCGTTGCACAAGGACCAGCCCACGGTGGGCTGGGTGATGGAGGCTTGCGTGGCGCACAGGGTGCCGTACTTCAGCCGGTAGTAGGGCTGGTTGGCGACGACCTGAACGGTCAGCGCCCAGGCGGCCGTGGTGGCGCAGTCCTGCTGGTCGATGCGGCTACCGGTGCCGCGCATGCAGAGGTTGCTGGCTGCGTTGACGATCCGGGGCGCCAGCGTGCCGAGGTTGACCCCAGGCGCGGCAGGCGTCAGGCCGCGCACCTGCAGTGCCCAGTAGGCAGGCACCGACCCCCAGGTGTTCTCGCCGGCTTGCCAGTTGCCGCCGATATCGGTGACGTACACCCGATCTACCAGGGCCTGCCGGGCGCGGGTCAAGGTGGCGGCCAGGTCGGTGCTGGTCGGCACCGTGTGGACCACATGCCAGGTCTGGATGCCGCGCAGGCGAGCTTGGGCGGTCACGTTCCTGATCGCTGCGGCGCGGCTGGCATAGGCGGCGCCTGTGCCCTCGAACAGCACCACGGTTTCCCCCGCCAGCAGCCCGCCCAGCACGCAGGCATCGGCGACGCCGGTGTTGAACGCGATGGGCGCCCCTGGCCGGTAGCGGTTGACGATGGCGCGGAGTTGCTGGTACTCGGAGGCGAAGGCCAGGCAGTTCCACTGCGTCGGTGCGACCTCGTCGAAGAAGATGCCGCTGATGCTGGGCAGGGCGGTGAAATAGGCGGCCACTTGCGCCTCGATGCGGGCCCAGGTCTGGCAGCCATCGAGCCGGTTGCAGGTGTGGTTGAAGTAGCCGGTGGGGACATAGCCCAGCAGGCGGACACCGCGCGTCTGGGCGCCGTCGGTGATCGTGCGCCACACGGGGAGTTCCGGGACCGGCACCAGTGTCTGGCCGGTGGCGACGAACACGCCGCTGTCCGGGTTGACCACGGCAACGCTGCCGCTGGGCAGTTGTTCGTAGAGCGGGGCGTCTGCGCCCCAGTAGCTGATCGCGCCAATCGAAGGGGCCGTGCCGCTGACCTGCGCGTGGGTCAGCAAGGGCATCACCAGTCCCAGAAGGCACATCCCGCGTACCACGGTTGACAGAGCGGAGAGCGCGAGGGCCGTGAAAGGGACGGGCATGGGTGGGCCTCCAGATGCAGGAGGGCGCCATTGTGCCGGTTTGTTCAACCTCGGCGGTGCCGGGCCACCTTGTCGAGCAGTTCGATCAGCATGGCCCGTTCTGCACGGCTGAGGCATCCGTCGAGTTCGGCTTCCATGGCCGGTGTGCGGATGGTGATTTCGTCGGCCAGCGCGCGGCCTGCGTCGGTGAGCATGACGTGCTGTGAGCGGCGGTCCACCTCGCTGCGTACCCGCTGGAGTGCGCCGCGGTCCTGCAGCCGATCGAGCAGGATGGTCAGGTTGGGCGCCGACAGGGCCAGCGACTGCGCGAGCTGCTTGGGTGTGAGCTGTGCATTCGCGGCCAGCAACATCAGCAGTGAATATTCGACCGGGCGCAGGTCGTAGGGCTGACCGACGTGGGTGAGGAAGGTCACGTGCGTGGTCACCCGGGCACACGCCAGGTGGTGACCGACGACGTTCTCCAGCACGCCCTGGGCAGGTGACTGTTTCTTGGTGCTGCTGCTCATGCCCGCATGATGCCCGCCCGTCAGCGAGGAGCCCATCACGCCGGGATCCAGCCCAGCGCCAATGTCGTGTCTGCCACACGCTGCCAGCGCCAGCGCGCCGCCGGCAGCAGCCAGGTGCGGCCGTGCTCGGTGACGGTGTGGAGCCAGCCGCGGCGGGCGGTATCGGAGTCCTTCAGGGCGGCCCGCGCCAGCCGTGCCCAGCTCCACGCCAGCAGGCTGTGGCCGAGCGCGTGCAGGTAGTCGTCGGCGACGAGGAAGGGCCGATCCGGCGCCGCCACCCGGCCGGCTTGAAGCGCGGCGGTCGCGGTGGTGATGGTCTCGACCTCGTCGGCCAGCGTTGCGGCCCAGGTGCGCAGCGTGCCGGTCGCGTCGTCCGGCATGGCCCGCAGCGTCTCGACCTCGCTGCGGAACACGTCCAGCAGCGCCTCCAGCCGCTGCGGCCGGTCCAGCACCTTGCGCAGCAGCAGGTCGATCGCCTGGATCTCGTTGGTGCCCTCGTAGATCAGCGCGATGCGGCTGTCGCGCACATGCTGCTCGATGCCCCAGTCATGCACGTAGCCGTGGCCGCCAAGCACGCCGAGGGCTTCGTTGGCGCCGTGGTGGCCGAGGTGGGTCAGGAACGCCTTGAGGATCGGGGTCAGCAGCGCGACGAGTTCGTGTCGCTCCTTGCGCACGGCGGCGTCGGGGTGGTGCTCCGATTCGTCGAGCAGGATCGCGGTCCAGTACGCCATGACACGGGCGCCCTCGCACTGCGCGTGCAGGTCGAGCAGCGTGCGGCGCATGGCGGGGTGCCAGGCGATGGGGTCCGGGCCTTTGAGGCTGAACTGCTGCGGATCGGCGTCGGCCGGGCGGGCCGGGGCGCGCAGTTGCAGCCGCTCGCGGGCGTAGCCGGTGGCGATCTGGCAGGCGGCTTCAAGGTGACCGAGGCCCTGCATCCCGACGTGCAGCCGCGCCGAGTTCATCATCAGGAACATCGCCGCCAGCCCGGCGTTTGGCTCGCCCAGCACCCAGCCCTCGGCGTTGTCGAAGCGCATCTGGGCGGTGGCGCTGCCCTTGATGCCCATCTTCTTCTCGATGCCGTCGCACCACGCGCCGTTGCGGCGGCCGTCGGGCATCCACTTCGGCACCAGCACCAGCGTCAGGCCCTTCGTCCCCGCCGGGGCGCCGGGCAGGCGGGCGAGCACGAGGTGGACGATGTTGTCCGTCATGTCCTGGTCGCCGCCGGAGATGAAGATCTTGTTGCCCGTGACCGTGACTGCCGCGCCGTTGACCACGGGCGCCTCGGCGTCCACCGGCTCGCAGCGGGTGCGCGTCAGGCCGAGGTCGCTGCCCGCCTGCGGCTCGGTCAGGTTCATCGTCGAGAGCCACTCGCCGCTGACGACCTTCGGCAGGTAACGCGCACGCAGCTCGGGCACCGCGTGGTGGCGGATCGCTTCATACGCGCCGTGCAGCAGGCCGGGGTACATCGTCCAGGCGTGGTTGGCCGAGACGAGCATCTCGTAGAGCGCGGCGTTGAGCAGG
>JBEANV010000002.1:0-8555 GCA_041165285.1 Pseudomonadota bacterium
ACCAACAACGTCAGCGAAACGCTGCGCGGCGTGTCGATGCGCTGGGCACCGTCCGAGCGCACGGTGTTCGATGCCTTGGTTGAAAAGCGGTTCTTCGGCACGGGCTGGACGGTGAACTTCACGCACCGCTCGCCCTTCATGGCAGTGTCGACTGGGTTGGTGCGCCAGGCGACCACCTACGCGGCCCGCCTTGGCGTGCTGCAGGCCGGCGGTGATGTGGCCACCTTGGTCGACTCCATCCTGCAGACCCGCATCCAGGATCCGGCGCTGCGCCAGATCGCCGTGCAGGACCTGATCGCCAAACGCGGGCTGCCCAACACGCTCACGGGCCCGGTCGACCTGTTTTCCCGGACCGTCCAGCTGCAGCAGGGCGCCAATGTGACGATGGCCCTGATCGGCGTGCGGCACACGGTCACGCTGCGCATATTCCAGACCCGCACCGAGGATCTGCGTGGCCCGACCGAGAACAGCGTCATCGGACTGGCCAGCGACGCCACGCAGCGTGGGGCCACCCTGGGACTGTCGCGTCGCCTGACGCCGGACATGTCTGCGGATCTGACCTTCACCCACACCAAGACCGACGGTCTGGGCCCGAACGTGGCGCTGCATTCGAGCAATTCGGTTGTTCGCCTGGGTGCCACGCACAGCCTGTCGCCCCGGACCACGCTGAGTGGCGCTGTGCGCCACCAGACGGGTTCGTCCACCCTCATCGGTGTCAAGGCGACGGAATCTGCCATCTCGGTCGGCATGTTGCACCGATTCTGACGGTCACACGATGTACGAATCAGCTTTCGGTTTCAGCGGCCCACCGTTTCAGCTCAATCCCGATCCGGCCTTCTACTTCAACAGCCGCGGCCACGGCCGGGCGCTGGCCTACCTGCAGTACGGGGTGGCGCAGGGCGAGGGATTCATCGTCATCACGGGCGAGATCGGGGCCGGCAAGACCACGCTGGTGCGCATGTTGCTCGACGGGCTGGACCGGCAGAAGGTGTTGCCGGCGCAGATCGTCAGCACGCAGCTGGAATCGGGTGAACTGCTGCAGTCGATCATCACGGCGTTTGGCATCCCGTCCCAGAACAACACCTCCAAGGCGCACCTGATCGCCACGCTCGAAGCCTTCCTGACGGCACTCGCCGCACAGGGGCGGCACGCGCTGCTGGTGGTCGACGAAGCCCAGAACCTGGAGCCGCGCGCGGTGGAAGAGCTGCGCATGCTGTCGAACTTCCAGCTGGGCAACCATTCGCTGCTACAGAGCTTTTTGGTCGGCCAGCCGGAATTGCGCCGGCTGCTCGAATCGCCGTCGATGGAGCAGCTGCGCCAGCGCGTGACCGCTTCGTGCCACCTCGGGCCGCTGAGCCTGGAGGAGACGCAGGCCTATGTGGAGCACCGGCTGCGGCGCGTGGGCTGGACCCAGCACCCGGCATTCGGCACGGGCGCGTTCGAGAGTCTGTACCGTTGGTCGGGCGGTGTGCCGCGCCGACTCAATCGCCTGGCCAACCGCGTGCTGCTGGCGGCGTTCCTGGACGGCGCAGAGGCCGTGTCGGCCGACCTGATCGAGCGCACTGCGGGTGAACTTCGAGCGGAGATCGGCGAGGGGGGGCTGGAAGTACCGATTCCTGCCGTGGCCGCTGCCGAGGCTGTGCCCGTCGCTGCCCCTGCCGTCGCTCCGCCGGTCGAGCCGGCACCGGCCGTTGTTGCGCCTGAGCCGCCGCCCTTCGCGGCAGCGGCCCCGTTGCCCGCACCCGCCGATGAGCCTGTGTTGACATTCATCGAATCCCCGCCGCCAGTTGCTCCCCCGGAGCCGGAGCCTGAGCCGGTGGTGCCGACGGCTTCCGAGTTGCCCGAGCCTGTCGTGGCAGAGGAGGTGCTGGCCGCTGTCGAGGTCGATTTGCCAGTCGAGGTGGACATCGAACTCGACGCACAGTCGCAAGCGGCCTTGATGGCGCCGCGTCTGCGTTCGGTGTCAGACGCGGCAGTGAAGGCTGCACGCGTGCATGCCGCTGGCCGCCTGTCGCGGCGGGACAGCCGCGACAAGGTGTTCTGCGTGGCCGACAGCACCAGCGCCGCACTGAAATTCGCCGCACTGGCCCAGGCCATGGCCGAGCAGGGCCGTTCGCCGCGCATGATGCTGGTCAGCCTCGGGCCTTTGCCCCGGGTGTGGCCGTGGTCCGGCATGGGGCGTGTGCTGCCCGCGATGGAGATTGGCCTCGACCTGGAATGGTCGGACGCGGATCTGGAGGCGTCGATTGCCAAGGTTTCCGAAGGCTTCGGGCATTTTGCCGATGACTACAAGCCGCTGGCTGTCGTCAGCCTGGGATCGAGCGATGCGATGGTGGCGTGCTGTCTGGCCGCGCAACAGCGGGGCCTGCCGCTGGTCCGGCTGGAAGCCGGCGAGCGGGTTGCTTCGGATCCACGGGGCTGGAATGCAACACTGATCGAGCAGATGTCTGACCTGCTGTGTGTCGCCAGCGCACCGTCGCCACTGCGTTTTCTGGCACGCCAGGGGATGCTGCCCGAGCGCATCGCCTGTGTGCCCGACCAGTTGAAGACGGACGCCCTGGCCGCCGTGTGGCCGGAAGTGATGACACCGGACCGTGCGTTTCTGCGCAACGGCCTGCCGATGTACCTGGGGCCGACGTGGTCGGTCAACGGCGTGAACGGAACGCCTTACGTGCTGGCGGCCTGTTCGCTGATCGGGTTGTCCGTCGATCGTGCATTGGCGGTGGTGGGCGCGTTGTCGCAGGTGCGGTGTGACGGCAAGGTGGTCTGGGTGGTCGATGCACCGACCCAGGCGATGCTGATCGAGCTGCTGGCGGCGGATGCCGCGCTGGCTGAACGGATCGTGGTCGTCCAGGGCGATAGCCTGCGGCGTGCCGAGCTGCGTGCGGGCATGGATGCCGCCACCGTGCTGTGCCGGGAGGTGTCCGCGCTACCGGAACAGATCAGTCTGCTGCACGGTGCCAGCGGCGCGGTGCTGGATACCGGCCATGCCCTGGCGGATGTGGCAAGCCTGCTGGACGTGCCGTTCGTGGGTCTGGATGGCGCGCAAGGCCAGGTCTTGCGCCGCAATGCCCATGGGGCCGTGCTCGATGTGCAGGCGCTTGGGGGCGATGCGCTGAATGCCGTATTGGCCGATGCCCGCGCCGCTGCAATCCATGTTCCTGTGCAGGCCCAGCCTGTGCAGGCGTCGGGTGCTGCGGTCGGAATCGCCGAGCACCTGCTCGCGTGGATCGACGCCCGCGAGCAGGCGGCGATGGTCGTTTGAAACGGTTGCCCGCAGCAGCAGCAGGCTTGCGTTCCGCTCAGATCAGCTCAGCAAAGCCTGCGCGAACTCGCGGGCGTTGAATGTCTGCAAGTCTTCGAGTTTTTCGCCGACGCCGATGAAGTAGACCGGCACGACCGGCTTGCCCTTGGCGACCCGCTCGCGTCCCCACAGCGCGATGGCGGCCAGTACGCCGCCCTTGGCGGTACCGTCCAGCTTGGTCACCACCAGACCCGTCAACTGGATGGCCTCGTCGAATGCCTTCACCTGGGTGAGTGCGTTCTGGCCTGTGTTGCCATCGACCACCAGGATTACCTCATGGGGCGCGCCTTCCATGGACCGTCCGAGCGCGCGGCGGATCTTGCGCAGCTCTTCCATCAGGTGCAGCTGCGTGGCCAGGCGGCCGGCGGTGTCTGCGATCACGACATCACAGCCGCGGGCCTTGCCGGCGGTCACAGCGTCGAAACACACCGCAGCCGGATCGCCGCCTTCCTGGCTGACGATCTCAACGCGGTTGCGGTCGGCCCAGACCGACAACTGCTCGCGCGCAGCGGCCCGGAAGGTGTCGGCAGCGGCCAGCAGCACCTTGCAATCCTGCTGGGCGAGGTGGCGGGTCAACTTGCCGATGCTGGTCGTCTTGCCGGCACCGTTGACACCTGCAACCATCACCACGGTTGGCTGGGTCGCACCGATCTGCAGCGGGGCTTCGAGGGGTTGCAGCAACTCGGTCAGCACGTCCATCAGCAGCGCCTTGACGGCGGCGGGATCGGTGCAGCGGGTGTCCTTGACCCGGCGCTTGAGTTCGTCCAGCAAGTGTTGCGTGGCCCCGACACCGGCATCGGCCATCAGCAGCGCGGCTTCCAGCTCTTCGTAGAGGGCATCGTCGATGCGGGTACCCGTGAAGACCTGGGCGATGCTGGAGCCGGTGCGTGCCAGGCCGGACTTGAGCTTGTTCAGCCAGGTGGTGCGGGCAGGTGTGGCTTCGGTTGCCAGCACGGTGGCTGCGGCGCTGGGTTTCGCGGCAGGTAGAGCGTTCGCCGTGGGCGCTTCGGCGGCTGGTGTGCCCGGCGTCTCTGGAGGCGGAGTCGCGGAAAATAGCTTGCGGCGAAGGAAACTGAACATGCGTGTCGGTGGTGACCAAAAACGACCGGCTGGTCGGCCTTGGATTGTAGGCAGCGTCCCCGACACGGCCTGCCCACCCGGGGCGGGATGTCTGCATCGCGCCACTGAATGGCAGAATCCGCCCGTGTCTACCGCCTCTACCCGCCGCGCCCCGCCGCGCAACCCCCCCGCTGAGCGCGTGCCCGCTGCCGTGCCGGGTGAAATACGCCTCATTGGCGGACGCTGGAAGCGCAGCAAGCTGCCGGTGGCCGACCATCCCGGCCTGCGCCCAACCCCGGACCGGGTGCGTGAAACACTGTTCAATTGGCTCGGGCAGGAGCTGGCCGGCTGGCGGGTGCTGGATGCCTTTGCCGGCACGGGTGCCCTGGGCTTCGAAGCCGCGTCGCGCGGCGCCGCAGAGGTGCTGCTGCTGGAACACGACCAGAGACTTGCCCTCCACCTCCAGACGGCGTCCGCCCGTCTGGGTGCCACGGTGGTGCGCGTGGTGCGCGCCGATGCGCTGGCCTGGATGGGGCGCCGCGAGGTCGCCAATCTGGACCTGGTGCTGCTGGATCCGCCTTTCGGTGCCGATCTGTTCGACGCCGCAGTGCGTGCCGCACTGCCGTTGCTCAACCCCGAAGGCTGGCTTTATCTGGAGGCCGACCGGGCCTTCGACGAGGCCGCGTGCGCCGCCTGGGGCTGTCGCTTGCACCGCCATGGCCGCGCCGGCTTGGTGCATTTCCATTTGCTGCAGCGCAATAATTTGCCTGCGCCCGACTACACTGGTGCGTGACCCTTTGCCGGTGCCCCCAGCGAACCCCGTGATTTCGATCAGGAGCCTGTCTTGAACCCCGTGACCCAGGATCTCACCGCGATCTATCCCGGCACCTTCGACCCCATGACGCTTGGCCACCAGGACCTGATGCGCCGTGGCAGCCGTCTCTTCAGCCGCCTGATCCTGGCGGTGGCAGCCGGTCACCACAAGCGCACCATGTTCAGTGTCGAGGAACGGCTGGAGATTGCGCAGGAACTGGCCGCGCCGTACCCGAACGTCGAAGTGATCGCCTTCCGTGGCCTGCTGCGCAACTTCGTGATGGAGCACAACGGCAAGGTGGTGGTGCGGGGCCTGCGGGCCGTCAGCGACTTCGAATACGAGTTCCAGATGGCCGGCATGAACCGCCAGCTCATGCCCGAGGTCGAGACCCTGTTCCTGACGCCGAGCGACCAGTACCAGTTCATCAGCGGCACCTTCGTGCGCGAGATCGCGGTGCTGGGCGGTGATGTCTCGAAATTCGTCGCTCCGATGGTGCTGCAGCGCCTGCAACAGCGCGTCGCGCAGAGCTGAGGTCAGCGCCGTGGCTCTGCTCATCACCAGCGAGTGCATCAACTGCGATGTCTGCGAGCCCGAGTGCCCGAACCAGGCGATCTCGATGGGCGAGGAGTTCTACGTCATCGACCCGGCCCGCTGCACCGAATGTGTCGGCCACTTCGGCGAGCCGCAGTGCGTGCAGGTCTGCCCGGTCGAGTGCATCCCGGTCAACCCGGACCACGTCGAATCATCGGAGCAGTTGATGGCCAAATACGAGCGGTTGCAGAAAACCGCGCTGCCACGGCTGGTGATCGGCTAGGCCGCCGGCTCGGGGTCTCCCTCCGGTTTCGGTTCTGACGGTGGCTTCGGTGGGCGCGGTGGCTTCGGGCGCTGCGGACCGGCATGCAGTCGCATCGTCGCCTTCGTCATGTCGCCAGCCAGCAAGGTGTCCAGCGTGTCCATTGACCGGTCGATGCAGCCCTCGATGGCTTCGCGCTCGGCGGCAGGTGGCTTGCGCAGCACGAAGTCTGCCACCTCGGCGCGCACTCCAGGATGGCCGATACCGAGGCGCAAGCGCCAGAACGCAGGCGAACCGAGCTGGGCCTGAATGTCCTTGAGCCCGTTGTGGCCGGCAGCGCTCCCACCTTGCTTGAGCTTCATCTGGCCGGGCAGCAGGTCGAGTTCGTCGTGTACCACCAGGATTTCTTCCGGCGCAATCTTGAAGAACCGTGCCAGCGGAGCCACCGACTTGCCCGAGAGGTTCATGTAGGTCTGTGGTGTGACCAGCCAGACGGGACCGTCCGGCCGATTCACCCGCGCAACGAAGCCGTGGTAGGCCCGGTCGGCCTGCAGGTGCGCGCCCAGGCGGCGCGCGACCGCGTCGATCCACCAGAAACCGGCGTTGTGCCGGGTGGATTCGTATTCATGGCCCGGATTGCCCAGGCCGACCAGCAGACGGATCATGGTTTCGCTTCCCTGGGCCAAGCCCCAGAACGAGAAAAGCCCCGCCGAGGCGGGGCTTGCGGGCAGCACGCCGAGGCGTGCAGTCCAAGGCAGGAATTACTTCTTGCCCTTCTTGCCCTTGACCGGCGCCGGTGCGACCGCGGCGACGATGACTTCCTCGACGATCGCCACTGGCGTGGCGATGACCGGATTCTTGAAGCCATGGGTCAGCACCACGACGCCGTTCGGCAGCGTCAGGTCATTGACGTGCAGTGACTTGCCGAGGGACATGCTGCCCAGATCGACGGTCAGGAATTCCGGCAGCTGCTCGGCCAGGCACTCGATGTGCAGTTCCGACACCACGTGGGTGATGGTGCACTTTTCGAGCTTGACGGCCGGCGAGTCGGCTTCGTTGATGAAGTGCAGGGGCACCTTCTTGCGCAGGCGGGTGGTGGCGTCCACGCGCTGGAAGTCGGCGTGCAGCACCAGCGGCTTGAACGGGTGCATCTGCAGGGCGCGCAGCACGACCTTGGTGGTCTCGCCAGCGAGTTCCATCTCCAGCACGGACGAATGGAACACTTCCTTCTTCAGGGCGTGGAACAGTGCGTTGTGATCGAGTTCGATCTGGGCCGGCGTGGCGGTGCCGCCGTAGACGATGGCAGGTACCTTGCCGGCGATGCGCAGGCGGCGGCTCGCTCCGGTCCCCTGCAGCTCGCGCGTGAATGCGACGAATTTCATGTGATTTCTCCAAAAGAGGAAGGTGCCCGCGACCAGGCACCCGGGGTGATGCAGCTCAGAAGTTGTTGTTCTGTTCCGCGAAGAGGGAGGTCACCGATTCGCCGTCGGAGATCCGACGGATGGTTTCGGCGAACAGGAAGGCCACCGACAGCTGGCGGATCTTCTTGCAGTCCTTGGCCGGGCCTTGCAGCGGGATCGTGTTGGTGATCACCACTTCGTCGAGCTTGGAGTTGCTGATGCGCTCCACGGCCGGGCCGGACAGGATCGGGTGCGTGCAATACGCGAACACGCTCTTGGCTCCGCGCTCCTTGAGCACTTCGGCGGCTTTCACCAGCGTGCCGGCGGTGTCGATCATGTCGTCCATGATCACGCAGTTGCGCTTGTCGATTTCGCCGATGACGTGCATCACCTCGGAGACATTGGCCTTCGGGCGGCGCTTGTCGATGATGGCGAGGTCGCAGTCGAGCTGCTTGGCCAGTGCGCGTGCCCGCACCACGCCGCCGACGTCCGGCGACACCACGACCAGATCGCTGTAGCGCTTGCTCTTCAGGTCGGTCAGCAGCACCGGGGAGGCGTAGATGTTGTCGACCGGGATGTCGAAGAAGCCCTGGATCTGGTCGGCATGCAGATCCATGGTCAGCACGCGGTTGACACCAGCGGCTTCGAGCATGTTGGCCACGACCTTGGCGCTGATCGGCACGCGCGTCGAGCGCGGGCGGCGGTCCTGGCGGGCATAGCCGTAGTAGGGGATGACGGCGGTGATGCGGCGGGCCGAGGCGCGCTTGAGCGCATCCACCATCAGCAGCAGCTCCATCAGGTGCTCGTTGGTCGGTGCGCAGGTCGGCTGCACCACGAACACGTCACGCGCGCGCACGTTCTGCTGGATTTCGACTGTCACTTCGCCATCGGAGAAGTGGCCCACGGCAGCCTGGCCCAGTTCGATGCCCAGATCGGTGGCGATCTCGCGGGCGAGGAGGGGATTGGCGTTGCCGGTGAAGAGGACTGTATTGGAGAGCATGCTCGGTGCCCGCTGGGGACTTTGACGTGCCATCAAGAAACAAGCGCCTCACCGGAAGCCGGCAGGCGCTTGATGGATGGTTTGGCAGGGGAGGAAGGACTCGAACCCTCGCATGTCGGAATCAAAATCCGATGCCTTGACCAACTTGGCGACTCCCCTACACAGGACACTTCTTGCGAAGCACC
>JBEANV010000003.1:0-3727 GCA_041165285.1 Pseudomonadota bacterium
GGCCGCCTCTACCTGATCGCCACCCAGGCCTCGCCCGGCTACCAGGGCTACCCGGGTCCGACCGGCTGGCTTGGCCAGGTGATGATGCCGCTGGACGTGGCCTTCGACCAGCCCGACACCAGCGCGACGGACGCCCTGCCGCCACAGCTGCTGCAGGGCCTGCTCTCCCACGCCGGCACCTTCTGCCCGCCGCTGCACGACATCATGGTCGCCGCCCAGCACATCCAGCGCATCGTCTGGAACGGCCAGGTGATGACCGCCGGTAGCGGCCGCGACATGAGCCAGCTCAAGACCGTGCTCGACCAGATCAGCGAGACCGGCCACCGCAGCAGCAAGCTCTTCCGCGAGTCGATCGACGCGCTCTACCAGACCGTGCTCGGCACCGGCCTCACGCAGGCGGGCTACACGGCGCGGCTGCTGGTGGACCTGCTCGACCGCAACCTCTACGAGCGCGCCGACGACTGCCGCTGGTGGGCGCTGAACCCGCAGCTGCGCCAGGGCATGGCCGCGCCGGATGCCACCGCCTGCGCCGCGATGGCCGAGGTGCTGGGCACCATCCACAGCCTCTACACCGTCTACACGCGGCTCTACCTCTACGACGCCCGCGGCGCGATCCTGGTCAGCACCGGCACGCCGCTGCCCGAGAGCGCCCGGGTGGAGCCGAACACCCTGGCGCGGGTGATGGCCCTGTCCGACACCCAGCATTACCACGTCGAAGGCTTCGGCCCGCATCCGCTCTACGCCGATGCCGCCACCTACGTCTACCACGCCGCCATCCGCCACCCGCAAGACCCGAAGCGGGTGATCGGTGGCATCGGTCTGGTGTTCGACAGCGCGCCGGAGCTGCGCGCGATGCTGGACGGCGCGGTCGCGCAGAAGGCCGACACGCACGCGCTGTTTGTCTCGCCGCAGGGCCGTGTGCTCGCCAGCACGCACCCGGACCATCCGGTCGGCAGCGCCTGGCAACACCCGGGCGCCACCCAGGCGCCGGCACGCGGACAGTTCGACGCCCAGATCGGCGTGCATGCTGGCCAGTACGCAGTGCTCTCCCGCTCGACTTCGGCCGGCTACCGCGAGTTCAAGACCTCGGACGGCCACCGCGATGACGTGCAGGCCGTCGTCATCCGCCGCTTCGGCGCGGTGCAGACCCACAGCGCAGCCGAACACGCCGACGACGTCCTGCTCGACACCGCCCCGCCCGAAGCATCGACGCAGGAATACGCCACCTTCTGGCTCGACGGACAGCTCATGGCGCTGCACGCCCGCCACGTGCTGGAGGCGGTGTCCTCCCACGACATGCGCCGCATGGCGCTGACGCGGGGACCGGCCTGCGTCGGCATGGTGTCGCGCCAGGCAGCGGGCGGCAGTGACTACGTCTGGGTCCATGATCTGGCGCAACTGCTCGGCCGGGATCCAGCCAGCGGCGAAGGCCAGGTGCTGGTGCTGCGGGTCGGCACCCACGCCTGCGGCCTGCTGGTGGACGAGTTGCACGCCGTCGCCGAGGTAGACGACGAAGCCGTGGTGCCCAACCCGCTCGGCGGCGACCACTGGGTCAGCCACATCGTGCGCGCCAATGGCGGGCGGGTGGCGATCCAGTTGCTGGATGGGGAACGGGTGGCGGCATTCCTGCGGCGGCAAGGGGCGGCAGCCGCGTGAGTCGGGCGGACAATCCGTCCGTTCGCCTGCCTATCCCCACCCCCTCCTCGAATCCCGCCCCCCGAGCCTCGCCACCGGCCACGCCGTCTGACTGAAGGGCCGAAGTCATCATCCACGGCGCCTCGTGGCAGGAAGCGCACGCCCACGCGCTGTCCCTGCTCGACCCCGCCCGCGACGCGATGCTCTGGCAAGGCCACGCCTCGATGATCGACGAGGTGCAGGCGGCCGGGCTGGTGCCGGATGCGGTGGTGCTGGCGCAGATCCAGGCATGGCGGCAGGCGCTGACGAACGCCGCGTGAACACCCCCAATCCTCAAGATTAGGAGGTAATTCCCGATAGATAGCCCCAAGCCTGTGTTTTTCAGACCGCCAGGGAGCGACTATCGTGCCGAGATCCACCCACCGTCCCACCCCTCGCCTGCGGCCGACGGCCACCGCGTCGATAGCTCTCCTCCTGGGCACTGCGCTCGGCGGCTGTGGCGGCGGATCAGGTGACGCCGTCACGCAGACGGGCACGGGGTACCAGGTCGAAAGTGGTGTCGTGCAGAAGGGTCCGCTCACGCGGGGTTCGTGGATCAGCATCAATGAACTCAACGCCACCACCCTGGCCCCGCTCGGCACCAGCTACAACTTCGAGATCCGCGACGACTACGGCACCTTCCAGCCCGCCGCCGCCGTGTTCAAGCAGAAACTGCTGGAATCCACCGCCACGGGCTACTACCTCGACGAACTCACAGGCCAGGTCTCCACGGACACCGTGACGCTGCGGGGCATGAGCGACCTGTCAGTCGACCGGGCCATCAACATCAACCTGCTGACCGATCTGTCCAATGCCCGCATCCGGGCACTCATGACACAGGCGACGGCTCCCCTCGGTTTCTCGGCCGCTCGGTCGCAGGCGCAGCGCGAAGTCCTGGCCGCGTTTTCTCTCTACAACAGCGCCGAACTGCTGGCCGGCGGCACACAGCCAGCCAATTTCGGCGAGCTGGACCTGAGCAAGAACCGCAGCGCCGACCAGGTCTTGACCGCCTTGTCGGCCGTGGTCACGCAAATCGGCATCACGGGGGGCGGCATCACCCAGTTCATCAACCAGTTCGAAGCGGACCTGGCGGATGACGGCCTGCTCAACAACTCCCCGAAGTTCGCCACCCCGCTGGCCCCGCAATTGAGCCAGGCCTACAAGTCGGTGGATTTCAACCGGCTCGCCGCCAATCTCAACCATTTCTACAACGTCACGCGCTATACCGCCGATTCCCTGTCCCGCTGGGTGGACACCTCGGGCGAGGCCGACAAGGTGATCGACCGCTACAAGAGCGAAGCCGGGAATGTGGTGGCCGGCGTGGAAAGCCTGTCACCGGCGTATGTGGCCGGCAGCGACGACAACGGCCAATGCCTGTCGGCCTCGACGGGCAAGCTCTACCAGAACGGGACACTGGTCACGGCCGCAACGATCAAGGCGGTCAAGGGCCAGACGTACAGCATCGGGCTCGCCGGCTCCGCCACACAGGCCCAGCTGGACGGCTATCTCCAGCGCAGCGCCCCGATCGCCGGTGTCTGCCCGGCCACCCTGCCCACCAGCGGCATCACCCGGCTGGCCAAACACGCCGTCACCATCGCTGGCGTCACCAATCCGAAAATGGTGCTCGACCTCTACGAGAACTACCTGCCCGACGACAAGGTGGACTCGACCCTCTACGTCCTCCGCGGCGACGGCAGCATCTGGTACTGGAATGCCGGCACACGTGGCATTCCGACCTTCATGTTCAAGGACATGAACATCGCCGGTTTCATTCCGAACCGCGACCAGGAACTCCAGGTGCTGATGAAAAATGGCACCACCGGCACCGTGCTCCCCCGCTACAGCGCCAAACTGGGTCGCTTCACGGGCGACATCACGAAGCACCTCAGCAAGCAGCTCTGCAGCACCGGCCTGCCCGAAAACAGCACCGTGGCGCTGAAGAAGGACGGCAGGATCTGGGTCAAGGGCAGCAATGCCAATGGCCAGCTGGGCGACGGCACGACCTTTCCCGTCAACACCTAAAAAACCATAGGCGCCAACTTCACCAGCATCG
>JBEANV010000004.1:0-5531 GCA_041165285.1 Pseudomonadota bacterium
CCGCTGACGGCCCGCATCGTCGTGAAGGGCGAGACCACCAGGCTGCCGGCCAGCGCGCGGTACTGGCCCTTCGGCACCTTCATCGTGCTCTTGTCGTAGCCGGTCCCCGCGGTGCTGACGATCGACGCGAAGCAGGCCCGGTCGAAGGTGTAGGTGCCGTCGGTATCGGTGGTCGCGCTGGACTCGCCGGTGTCGAGGACGCCGTTCTCGTTGCCGTCACAGAAGATGGTGGCGCCGACGATCAGGTCATCGACCAGCACGCCGCTCAACGCACTGGCCGAGGCACCTGGCGTGCTGGCGTCGGGTGTCGCGGTGGGCGAGTCTCCGCCGCCGCACGCGGACAGGCCCAGGGCGAGAACAATGGAAGCGGACAGCAATCGAAGTTGGGGCATGGCGAGATCCAGGGTGAAAAGACGTCCCCGACTTTCGCCGCCGGACACGGCCGGCTGTCGCCGCAAAAACAGCGAACTCCGCCCCCTGTTCCGCACTTCACCGCAGCCAGAGCGGCCCTGCGCGGGCCTATTCGTCGCCCATGTAGCCGAGCTGCCCCGTCAGCACCGTGCTGCCAGCACGCTCCAGCGTGCGCGCACGGCTCGTCACCAGACCGACCAGGTCCGCCAGCCTGGCGCCGGAGCCGCGCATGGCCTCGGCCAGCGCGTCCAGCACCTTGTCGTGCGCGTTGCCACGCTGGATGGCCGACGCAGCCACCAGCGGCTGGCCCAGCACATCGGTGATCGGCGCCGGATTCACGCCCATCAGCTTCAGCACACTGCCGACCATCGCCTGGGCGTTCGCGGTGTTGGCCGGCGTGATCGTGGCCCCCAGCGTGCGTGCGCTTGCCTTGGCCATGAAGGTGGACGGCGCGGTGCCGGCCAGCTGCGCCACCAGCAGCTCCGTCAGCGTGGTGATGTGCGCCGTCACGGCGGGTGTGCCGACGCTGCCGATGGCAACCGAGTGCAGCGTCCAGACACCGTCAGCGGACACCGCCTCCAGCACGCAAGGCAAGGCGCCCTCGCCCACCTCCAGCACATAGGCGCCACCGGATCCGCTCGTCGCCGAGGCCGTCGGCCCCGATGCGCACCGCGCCGTCACCTTGGCCTCCACCAGCGCCACGCCCCGCGCCACCACCCCGCTGATCCGCACCGGTGCAGCGCTGCTCGCCACGCTGTCGCCACTGCCCGAGGATCCCCCGCCACCACACGCCACCAGCACCATCAGGCTGCCCGCAGCCGCTATCCACCCGATCGTCTTCATCTGCGCTCCTCGTTCCACTTGCGAACGACCGGTCAGGCCAGCGTGCAGTCCTGCACGGCCAAAGTTCACGGTCCGGGAGAGAGGATGCAGAGCCCCCGAGGGGGTCAACAATCGTTCATTCGGAAGGGGGCGGGGGTGGGTTTGCCGATTGCGCCGGTGATTTCCGGATTGGCGGGACAGAGGACGCGCGGCGCCCCGGCGACTGGGGGGCGGCCAGGGGGTCGCCTTCCCCCGTCATTCCTGTGCAGGCGAACCGCCACCGGGCAGCAGCATCCTGCGCTGGTGGTCCTCCAGTGCCAGCAACAGGCTTGTCCGGTGCTCCCGCGCCACGACGCGCCACGGCAGTCCGGTCAACGCACCTTCCAGCGCCCAGAGCAGGTTCAGGCTCGCGGTCGGCTCGACGGCCTTCGCCCGCGCATACGCCGCCACCGCGCCAAGCGCCTGCAGGTGCGCCAGCGACGTGATGCCGGCGCGGGCGAGCATCTGGGCAGACCTGGGGCCGAGGTTGAGCAGGTCGCCCACGTTCGGGATGCCACTGCCGCAGCCTGCCATGGTGGCGAGCCTCAGTGAAACAGCTTGGCGCCAAGCGCAAACGCGCCAGCAACCAGCGCGGAGAGCGAGCCCATCAGTGCCCACAGCTGGGTGGGCTTCAGCGCCCCGACAAGCTGACCAACGGTCATTTCCGCTGGAGCGATGGCAGGAGAGGTCTTGCCAGGCGCGGCAGACAGCTTCTGCTTCCACGAGGCCAGGACGCCATTGAACTCCGTACTGTTCAGAAATGAGGGATCCAGCTTTGCCTTGATGACATACCAGTCGAAGCCGTTTTCCAGCAGACCATCCTGGCGCACCCCTTCCTCCGCAATCACCAGCAGCGGGATTTTCTGCGCGTAGGCCAACGCAGCCTCAATCTGGTTCCACGGTGTTGCAAACTTGATGTCGTGCAATGGCACCGCCTTGGGGGAGTCACGCCGTTCCATGCCAGTACCCAGGTGGATACGTTCGAGCGCGATGACCACGGCGCCCTTGCAGGAGCCCATCAGCTTGTTGACGCCAATGAACGGAGAGTCGGCCGTGAAATAGGTGCGCCCGACAGTTTGGGGCACGAGCCCCTCGGTTCGGAGTCGCTCTTCAATGGCCCGCACGAACTCTTCCTGGGCCGGCGTTGCCGTGGTACCCACACTCACGAAAATATTCATGCGTGCTCCCGAATGGCGCAGGGCCAGCGCAGCAGAAACGTGGCTTGGACCCTGCGGCCCAAAGCATAGACCCCCACCCTGCGCCAGTCCACCAGAACCCGCCCAGCCGACCGCGATCTTCCGCGCCCACCGCCAGTGGAGAGCGCCGCCTGCATCGAGGTGGCCGACGCTGGGCCGGGGCTGGGCCGGGGCTGGGCCGGGGCTGGACGAGCGCAGTGTTCCCGATCGAACTGCCAGCTGGCGTGTGGTGAAAGCCTGTCCAGATCTCGCGCGAACTCGTTGAAAATAGGGCTCACCCGGCTCACGCCACCCTTCCCCGATCACACGGCAGACCCGAGATGCAGATCACCCGCCTGAGGCTGAAGAACTGGCGCAACTTCCGGACCCTGGACATTCCGCTGCGGGATGTGACCTACCTGCTCGGGCCCAATGCGTCGGGCAAGTCCAATCTGCTCGATGTATTCCGTTTCCTGCGCGACATCGGCAAGGCCAAGGGGGGTGGATTGCAGACCGCCGTGGCAGATCGAAGCGGCATCAGCAAGCTGCGCTGCCTGCACGCCCGCAATGACAACGAAGTCCTGATCGACGTCGAGCTGGGAACGTCACCGGACGCGCCCTGCCAGTGGCGCTACGTGCTCGGCTTCAAACCCGAGGGCAAGGGCGCGCAGCGCATCCTGATCTCCAGCGAAGAGGTCTGGCAGGGCGAGACCCGCCTGTTCAGCCGACCCGACAAGACCGATCGCCTCGACGCCATGCTGCTGACGCAGACACGGCTGGAGCAGATCGGCGCCAATGCCCAGTTCCGCGAACTGGCGGACTTCTTCGGCGCCACTGTCTATCTGCATCTGGTCCCGCAACTGCTGAAGTTCTCCGACAGGATTGGCGGCCAGCGGCTGGAGGACGACCCCTTCGGCCAGGGTTTCCTGGAGCACCTGGCCAAGACCAACGAACGAACCCGCACCGCACGGCTGACGAAGATCAGCAAGGCCCTGGCACTGGCCGTTCCTCAGTTCAAGGAACTTCGCTTCAAGAAGGACGAGATGGGACACCCCCATCTCGAAGCCCTGTATGCGCACCACCGGCCCAACGCCGGCTGGCAATCGGAAGAGCAGTTTTCCGACGGCACGCTGCGCTTGCTGGGCCTGCTGTGGTCCCTGATGGAAAGCCATGCGCTGTTGCTGCTGGAAGAGCCGGAGATCTCGCTGAACGATGCCATCGTCAAGCAGATTCCGCTGATGCTGAGCCGACTGCAACGCGACAAGAAGGTACGCGGCCAAATCTTCGTCAGCACGCACAGCGAAGCGCTGCTGAGCAACCCGGGCATCGACGGCCGTGGCGTGATCCTGCTGCAGAGCAGTCCTGACGGTTCGAAGGCCCGTACGCTTGATGAGGACGAGAGCCGCCTGATCACGCAAGGCTTTTCCGTTGCCGAGGTCGTCCTGCCCAAGACAAGGCCGACAGCCGTGGATCAATTGGGACTGTTCTGATGGTCGGGATTGCGATTGCGACCGAGGACGAACTGAGTGAAGCGGTGGTGCAGCGGCTGGTCGCGGACGTGCAGCCAACACTGGAGGTGACCCAGACGCTGCGCCGCAACGGATTCGGCTATCTGCGCTCCCGCATGTCCAACTGGTGCGAACTGGCCCGGTACCAGCCGGTCTTCCTGCTGACGGATCTGGACCGGGTCGCCTGTCCGATCGAACTGCTGCGGCAGTGGCAAGGCGCACTGGCGATTCCGGCTGATCTGCTGGTGCGGATCGCCGTCAGGGAAGTGGAAGCCTGGCTGCTGGCGGATCAGCTGGCCATGCGCATGTTGCTGGGCGCGCGAGGCAAGCTTCCCGTCGAGCCAGATGCGCTGCCGGACCCGAAGGCAACCTTGCTGCAATTCGCCGCCCGGTACGCGCCCCGCGATGTACGTGCCGATCTGGTCCAGCAGAGCGGCGCCATGGCCAGTCAAGGCATCGGCTACAACGCCCGGCTGGTCCGGTGGGTGCGGGACGACTGGGAGCCAGCCCGGGCAGCAGCAAGCTCGCCCAGCCTGCAAAGGGCGCGCATGCGCTTGCAGGAACTGGCCGTCAGGACGGCGCCGTGACCACCGTCGGCCGTTGCTGCCGACGCGCCATCGACCCCACCTTGACCAGCGCCTCCCCATCGATCACGACCGTGCCGCGCACCGTGCAGGTCGTCTCCAGCAGCACCCGTCCGCGCTCGGGCTGCACTTCCTTGACCCGCACCGTCGCGTGGACCGTGTCGCCCGGACGCACCGGCGCCTTGAAGCTCAGGCGCTGGTCGAGGTAGATCGCGCCCGGGCCGGGCAGCTTGTTGGCGACCGCCGCCGAGATGACGCTGGCGGTGAGGAAACCGTGGGCGATGCGGCCCTTGAAGAGCGTGCTCTGTGCAAATTCCTCGTTGGTGTGGATCGCGTTGCCGTCGCCGGACACGCCCGCGAACAGCACGATGTCGGCTTCGGTGATGGTCTTCGAGAAGGTGGCCGTCATGCCGACCGAGAGGTCTTCGATGTCGTGGCCGTTGAGATCGTTCATATCAGTTGATCCGCGCACGCAGCGCCTTGAGTTCACCGACGATGCCACGCCGGAAGGCCAGCACGCAGACCACGAAGATGCCGCCCATGATCACCGTGACCCAGGAGCCAACCTTGTCCGCCAGCTCGTTCTCCAGCGCCACGATCACCGCCGCACCGACGCCCGGACCCAGGATCGTGCCCAGCCCGCCCAGCAGCGTCATCAGCACGACCTCGCCGGACATGTGCCAATGCACGTCGGTGAGCGACGCCAACTGGAACACCAGCGCCTTCATCGATCCCGCCAGCCCGGTCACCGCCGCCGAGATCACGAACGCGACCAGCTTGTAGCGCTCGACCTGATAGCCCAGCGAGATGGCACGCGGCTCGTTCTCCCGGATCGCCTTGAGCACCTGGCCAAACGGCGAATGCACCGTGCGGTAGATCAGCGCGAAACCGGCGAAGAACACGGCGAAGACGAAGTAGTACATCGCCATGTTGTCGCTCAGGTCGATCAGGCCGAACAGCTTGCCGCGGGGCACGCCCTGCAGCCCGTCCTC
>JBEANV010000005.1:0-3743 GCA_041165285.1 Pseudomonadota bacterium
TTGCATGAAGCCGCGACCTGAGACGTGGTGGTCGAATCAGGTCGGATGAAGACGTCACGGTCGAGCTGGTGCCCGGGCAGGACGTAGACCCCACGCTCACCCGAGCGCCACGAAGTCCCGCCCGACGCGCCGTGCCTCTTCCTCAGGCAGACCGGCCTGTTCGGCGAACACCGGCCACTGCCGCACAGATTCGGCCACCTGGCGCAGCACCCCTTTGGGGTCTGGCGCGAGAAAGCGATCTGCCACCGTCAGGCAATCCTGGCGCGTGATGCCGGTGAAACGGCCGTTGACGCTCATCAGGTGCTGGTGCGTCCAGGCCCCCTGCGGGTTGTAGGCGTGGGTCACGTCGTAGGCCGGTGACAGCCGCCACTGCCCTGCGCGGTCCATCAGGAAAGAGTGGTTCTTGGTGTGGTCGTCGCAGTTGGCCGCCACCACGTTGAACACCATGCGCCGGAACGCCTCGGCGCGTGCGGCTGGCCCGAGTCGCAGCCGGTCGATGACCTGAAAGAGCTGCGCGTAGTCGTGCGTGCCGCGCTGGTTGTAGTCGAGGTGGTCCATCGCACACAGCGTCTGCATGTGCAGCTTGTCCGAAGCGGCATCCCGGTCGAAACGCTGGATCATGAAGTGGGCGCGCCCGTTTTCCTCCAGCAGTCGACAGTCGGGCATGTCGATTCCGGCGCTGCGGGCCATGAGGTGGTAGGCGTACTCGATGCGCCCGTAATGGCCGCCCGTGCCGAGTTCGTGGTCCAGGCCGACACCATCGAATTTCAGCAGCCAGTGCTCGAAGCCGGGATCGGCCGGCAGTTGCCCGGAACGCAGCTCACCCGTGACAGGGTGCCGCGCCACCACCGCCTTGGCACGGGCGCCGCCGGCGTAGGTGCCGACGTGGATCAACTGGGTCAGCGCGGCTTCGGTCTGGCGGTCATCGCCGAACTGCCCCTGCAGCGCCGCACGGGCTGCGCCGACCAGTTGCGAAACCTCCACCGCTGTGGGCTTGAGCTTGCGCGGCCCGCGGGTGGGCTTGAAGCTCAGCGCAGCCCATGTAGATGTGGTCCGGGCGTCACCGACGCGTGCGTCGGAGGTCGTCGTCCGGCTTAGCGAATGTGTGTCAAGAACTGGGCTTGATTGCGCTTCAGGGTGTGCATCATTGCGAGCCGCTACAGCTACAGCTAGTTCGGCATCGGTGTCGGGCTGAGCAGCGCCAATGGCGGCTGTGCCAACTTGCTGCGCGGCCCTTCGTGGAGGCAGCCCATCGCCCAGACCTGCAGCGCCACGTCCGCCTCGCCTTCGACAAACACCGACCCCAACACGCTCGCCTCGCTAACGGGGTACACGCGGGTGGCCAGGGCGAGCCGGTCATTGGCATAGACCTCCAGCACGCTGCCATCGAGCAGCACACGCAGGTGCAGTGCCTCACCCTCGTCGAGCACCAGCATCCCGTGCAGATCCTGCCGGCGCACCAGGGCATCGGTCGAGCTGCGCGCTCGCTCGACCGACAGGCGACGCGCGTCGGGCCAGAAGACGATGCGTGTCACCTCGCCGCCGTCAGGCGAGGCCAGCACCGTCAGGCCGAGCTTCTGGCTGTCACGGACCGAGCGGATCGTGAACGTCGCCTCGATGTCGAGGTGGCGGCCGGCGAACGTGGCCACGACACCGCACAGGGCACCGGTGGTGACCACCTCGACCGACGCCTCGCGCAGCGCCGCCAGTTCGGTCACCGGGCACAGGTTCAGCCGGCCTCGTGCATCGAGCGACAGCTCGCGCGGCACAGTCATCGCGCCCGCCCAGCCGGCGGCGTCGATGCGCGCCTGCTCGCGTTGTTCGTTCATCCAGGCCCACTGCAGCGTGCGGCCATCGGGGCCTTGCATTGTCAGGTGCGCAAAGGCGCCGGCATCCAGGTCGAGCACCCCGTCCGACTCGGGAACGAAGACCTCGTTTTCGAAACGACCGACAAACCAGTGCGCACCGAGACCCGGCCAGATCGACACCGTCAACACCCATCGGTCGCCCAGCAGAAAGAAGTTCGGGCATTCCCACATCCGCCCGAACGCCAGGTTCGGCGAGGTGAAGAGCGGGCCACGGTAGTCCCAGGCGATGCCGTCGTCGCTGCGGTAGAGCAGGCACTGGCCGCGCTCGTGGTGGAGCGACGCACCGACGACCATGTACCAGCGGTCGTCGTGGCGAAACACGTAGGGGTCGCGGAAGTCATGCACGCCAACCCCCGGGGGCGGCGTGGTGATGGTGCGGGCGGGCTGCAGCGTCCAGTGCTGCAGGTCGTCGCTGGTGGCGGCGCATTGCACCTGGCGCTGCGCGGTGTAGCCGGTGTAGTACAGCGTCGGCTGGCCGGCGACGAGGGCGAAGCTGCCGGAGAAGCAGCCGCCCGCATCCGCGCCACCCGGCGTCGGTGCCAGCGCGATCGGTTCGTCGCGCCAATGCACCAGGTCGGCGCTGCTCGCGTGGCCCCAGTGGATGTCGCCCCACTTCGCGGCGTTCGGGTTGTACTGGTAGTAGAGGTGGTAACGGCCAGCGTGGAAGCACACGCCGTTGGGATCGTTGATCCAGTTCGTCGGTGCCGTGAAGTGAAAGCGCGGGCGGTGCAGGTCAGAGGTCATGTCGCGGTGTCGAAAAGCGCGGGTCGAGTGGCGTCGGCGGTGGAGAAATCCGCCTGGGTGTGCGGTCGCGGTGGTGCGGAACCGCGTTCGACGATGTCGCCAGCGACCAGTTGCCAGGGTTCGCCCGGCGTGGCGTTGCCGGCCAGCAGGCGCTCGACCGCAGCGACCCCCATCTCGAAGTAAGGCAGCGCCACGGTGCTGAGCTGCGGCCGCATCGCCTCGCAAATCGTCTGGTCGTTGTCGAAACCCATCAACGCCATGTCCTGCGGCACACGCACACCGAGTTCGTCGAGCAGCCGCGCACCGTGCAGCGCCATCACGTCGTTGCCGAAGCACAGCGCCGTCGGCCGCGGCACCAGCGCGACGATCTCCCGCAGCGCCGCCGACAGTGGCAGGAACGGACCGCCGGGCTGCAGCTTCGAGCCGATGCGCACGGGGCAGTCCGCGGCTGCAAGACCGTGGCGGACACACGCGGCGATGAAGGCCGCCTTGCGCAACCGCCCGGCCACCATGTCCTCGTCCACGCCGACATAGCCGATGCGGCGGTGACCACAGCGCACCAGGTGGTCCACGACACGCGATTGACCGAGCGCGTCATCGGGCAGCACGGCGGGGGTGCCCAGCAGGTCGAAGCAGTTGACGAGCACCAGCGGCGTGTCCTTGGGCTTGGGCAGAACCGCCTGCTGGTGGTAGTTGGCCGCGTAGATGACACCCTCCACACGGTAGGTGGCAAAGGTCTTCAGCAGTGCTTCGACGGTCTGTTGGTCGCCGCCGCCCATGTCGGCCACCAGCAGCGTCTTGCGGGCGGCACGACTGGCCTGCTGGGCGCCGCGCAGGATGTGCAGTTCGGACAGACCGGCGCGGGTCGAGCCGACCTCGGCATCGCTGAACAAGCCGGTGATGAAGCCGATCTGCCCGGACTTGCCCGAGCGCATCAGCCGCGCGCCGTGGTGCGGCTCGTAGCCCAGCATCTCGATCGCGCGGCTGACCTTCTCGAAGGTGTCCGGGCTGATGCGCGGCTCGCGGTTGACGACCCGCGAGACGGTCTTGATCGAGACCCCCGCGAGCTGCGCGACGTCGAAGATGGTGGCCATGGGGAGTGGGTGTGGGGTCGATTTTGGGTTGATGACA
>JBEANV010000006.1:0-4502 GCA_041165285.1 Pseudomonadota bacterium
GACAACAACGGCGCCGGCTCTTCGCTGAACAAGACCGGACTGGCCGGCACCTACCGCTGGGGCATGGGCGAGCGCGACGAGTTCACGCTCGGGTTCTCGCACCTCGACAACGACAATGGGATGAACTACGGCCTGCCGTGGATTCGCCCGAACGCCACGTCCGGCGTCGGCGAGACCACGCTGCTGCCGCTGGACCCGAGCGCCTACTACGGCCTGGCCAGCGACCGCAATGCGGGCGAGGCCACCACCGCCACCGCCAGCCACACCCATCGCTTCGGCCAGGGCGTGGAATTGACCAGCAAGGTGCGTGTCGGCCGCTACGACCGCGACCAGCGCGCCAGCGCCATCCGCCTGTGTACCCGCACGGTCAACGCCACCACCGGCGCCATCACCAACCCGCAGTGCCCGGCCTCGAACACGCTGGCCAATTTCGGCGATGCGACGGTCTTCACCCGCGGCACCAACCTGAAGATCCAGGATCTGGAGACGCTCTACGCCCAGAGCGATTTCAGCGGCAAGTTCAAGGCGCTCGGCCTGCAGCACGAGGTGCTGGCCGGCGCGGACTTCGCCTACGAGAAGAAAAACGTCCATGCCGCACTGACCGTGGCCCAGGGCGGTGTGGTGCCGACCAAGGCCACGACCACCGCTGGCGCGCCCGACGACGGCGCGGCGGTCAACGAAAGCCTGCGCTCGCTGCGCACCAGCAGCCAGTACACCTCGCGCGGCCTGGGGGTCTATGCCCAGGACCTCGTGCAGGTGGCGCCGATGTGGAAGGTGCTGGCCGGCCTGCGCCACGACCGGCTGACCGGTGACTACGACACCTTCACGGTCCCGACCGCCGCGGTCACGCCGGTCACCACCTCCAGCTACCGCATGCAGGTGGCCGAGTGGAGCCAGCGCGCTGGCGTGCTGTTCCAGCCGAGCGAGCGGCTGTCGTTCCACCTGTCGGGGGCCACCTCGTTCAACACTTCGGGCGATGCCTATTCGCTGGGCGCGACCAACGTCGATACCCCGCCCGAGAAGGCGATCAACCTGGAGCTGGGCGGGCGTGCCGAGTCGTCCGACGGGCGGTTCTCGGCGCGTTTTGCGCTGTTCCGCTCGACCAAGCTCAACGAGCGCAACACCGACCCGCTGGTCAATCTGGTGACCTTGTCGGGCAAGCGCCACGCCGCGGGTGCCGAGCTGGACCTGGCCGGCCGACTGACCTCGGCCTGGGAGGTCTACGGCTCCTACCTGTGGATGCCGGTGGCGAAGATCGACGTGGCGGTGCCCTGCACGGCCTCGGCGACGGTGCAGTGCGTGCAGACCGAAGCGCAGGGCAGCCGCCCATCGCTGTCGCCGCGCCACAGCGGCACCTTCTGGAGCACCTACCAGCTCACGCCGAAATGGCGCGTCGGCGGTGGCCTGAATGCCCGCAGCAGCCAGACGCCCAACCGCAACCCCGGCTGGGCCGCGCCGAAGTTCATCACCGGCGACCTGATGGCCGAGTACGCGGTCAACGAGGACTTCACCATCAAGGCCAACCTGAGCAACGTGGCGAACAGGCTGTACGCGGATGCGCTGTACACCGGGCACTACATCCCGGGCGCCGGCCGCCTGCTGCAGGTCACGGGCTCGCTGAAGTTCTGAGTTCCAGGTTCGGGAGACCCGCATGCTGATCCGCCTTCCCGGGGTACTGGACGCCGACGCGCTGGCCCGCGCCCGTGCGCTGCTGGTGGACGCGCCATGGACCGACGGCGCGGTGACCGCTGGCGCCCAGGCCGTCCATGCCAAGCGCAACGAGCAGTTGCCGCCCGCCTGCGGCGCGGCACTGGCCTTGCAGGCGCTGGTGCTCGGGGCGCTGGAGCGGCATCCGGTGTTCTTCTCGGCGGCGCTGCCCAAGCGGGTGTTTCCGCCGATGTTCAACCGCTACGGCGGTCGCACCAACGCCTACGGCCCGCATGTCGACAACGCGGTGCGCCATGTGCCCCGAACGGGCGAGCGGGTCCGCACCGACCTCAGTGCCACGCTCTTCCTCACGGACCCCGCGGACTACGGCGGCGGCGAGCTGGTGATCGATGACACCTTCGGCGAACAGCGCGTGAAGCTGGCCGCCGGGGATCTGGTGCTGTACCCCGGCACCAGCGTTCACCGGGTCGAGCCGGTGACACGTGGCCACCGTGTCGCGGGCTTCTTCTGGATCGAGAGCATGGTGCGCGGGGACGAGCAGCGCCGCCTGCTCCACGACATGGATCGATTCCTCATGCACCTGCGCAGCACCGTGGGCGAAACCGATCCGGGCGTGGTCGGGCTGACCGGCACCTATCACAACCTGCTGCGCCAGTGGGTGGACACCTGACATGCACGCGAACGTTTCTCCCGACGCCCTCGGCCCCGGCACCAAGCGCGTGCTGGTCGGCAGCATGCTGGGTGTGCACCTGCTGGCGGGCTGGGCGCTGCTGCAGGTGCCCGCCGTCCGGCAGGCCGCGGCCGAGGTCGCACCGATGGTGGTGGACCTGATCGCGCCGACACCCGAGGCACCGCTGCGGCCCCCGCCGCCACCTCCAAAGGTGCAGCCGAAGACACCACCGCCGCCTGCGGCGGTGATCGCGGCCAAGCCACCGCCCGCGCCGACGGTCACCCCGGTGTTCACCGCACCGCCGCCCCCGCTGCAACCCGCCCCCGCGCCGCCGCCCGACACACCACTGCCGCCGCCCGCGCCACCGGCTCCCCCTGTGCCTGTCGCACCGCCCGTGCCTCCAGCGCCCGCCCCAGCTGTACCGCGCCAGATCGTGCTGACCGACAGCGACTGGGTGCGCGTGCCCGAGATCGAGTACCCGCTTGCCTCGCGCCGGCTGAAGGAGGAAGGCACGGTGGTCGTGCGGGCGCTGATCGACACCCGTGGCGTGCCGAAGCAAGTCGTGCTGCAACGCTCGTCCGGCCACCCCAGGCTGGACCAGCAGGCGCTGCGGGCGGCGATGACGGCGCGTGTCAAGCCGCGCACCGAAAACGGCGTGCCCTTCGAGTTCTGGACCGCGATGCCGCTGGCATTCGAGCTGGAAGACTGATTTGATTCCACAGGAGAACCCCATGGGCTTTGGCCATTTCCTTTCCCAGTCCGACGCGGTCGGCAAGACGCTGCTGGCGATCCTCGTGCTGATGTCGGTCGCTTCGTGGGCGCTGATCGTCATCAAGGGCGTGACCCAGCTCCTCCGCCGCCAGCGCAGCGACAAGTTTCTGACCTTCTTCTGGAATGCCCGCTCGCTTGACGAGGTGGATGCCGAGATCCGCACCCGCGGCGTCGCCGACCCCTTCGGCCACCTCGCCGCCCATGCCATCCACGCCCAGGCCCACCACGCCAAGCACGGTGCGGCCAAGCTGCAGGAGGCGGGTACGTCGCAGGAGTTCGTCACCCGCACCATCAAGAAGGTGCTGGACGAGGAGACCACCCGGCTGGAGAACGGCCTGACCACGCTGGCCACCATCGGGGCCACCGCCCCGTTCGTCGGCCTGTTCGGTACGGTCTGGGGTGTTTACCACGCGCTGCTGGCCATCGGCATGAGCGGCGCGGGCACGCTGGACAAGGTGGCCGGGCCGGTCGGCGAGGCGCTGATCATGACGGGCATCGGGCTGGCGGTGGCGATCCCTGCCGTGATGGCCTACAACGCGATCCACCGCAGCAACCGCGTGCTCAACGCCCGGCTGGACGCCTTCGCGTTCGAGCTGCTGACCTTCCTCACCACCGGCTCGACGCTGCGCCCGGCGACCGCCGGTTCAGCCGTCGCGGCCTGAAGGAGACACGGACATGGCCTTCGCCAGTTTCGACCGCCAGACTTCGGGTGCCCCCATGGCCGAGATCAACATGGTGCCGCTCATCGACGTGATGCTGGTGCTGCTGGTCATCTTCATCGTCACGGCGCCGCTGCTGACCCATTCCGTCAAGCTGGAGCTGCCGCAGGCCACCAGCCAGGTGCATCCGCCGGTGCCGGTGAAGATCGAGTTCGCCATCGACGCCGAGGGCCAGCGCTACTGGAACGGCGAGCGTGTCACCCGCGCGGAGGCGGCCACGCGCTTCCTCGCCGCAGGCGGCCGGGCGGTGCAGCCCGAGATCCACCTGCGCGCCGACCAGGCCGTCGCCTACCGCCACGTCGCGCAGACGCTGGCGGACGCCTCGAAAGCCGGGCTGACCAAGGTCGGCTTCGTGAGCCAGCCCGAAGCGAAATGAGCGCGTCCCGGGCAGCCGCACCCGCGCCGGTCAGCCTGGCCGACTACGCCGCGCTGGCCCGCGAGCGCCTGGACGACAACGCCTGTGCCTACGTCGATGGCGGTGCCGCGGACGGGCTGACCCTGTCGGCCAATCTGCAGGCATGGCGCGACATTCCCTTGTCGGCCCGGGTGCTGCGGCCGATGGCGGGTGCGCACACGCGGGTCACGCTGTTCGGCCGCACGCTGGCGCACCCGATCCTGCTGGCGCCGGTCGCCTACCAGCGGCTGGCGCATCCGGACGGCGAACTGGCCACCGC
>JBEANV010000007.1:0-3316 GCA_041165285.1 Pseudomonadota bacterium
GCGAGGTTGTCGATCACGATGTCGTTGTAAGGACGCCGGCCCAAGGTGGTCTTGTCCTTGGTGAGCTGAACTTCCTTGATGACAACACCGTCCAGCGAAACAACAAGTTTGGGCATGAGCAACCTCTGAAGCTTGGCGTCTGGGACCTGGTCCCTTGATCTCAGCGCCGGAATGGCCACCACGCCTGGCCCGTATTGGGCAGGGCGTGAATGGCTACCAGTATCACAGCGATATTATCCCGCCCGCCCGCCTGATTGGCAGCATCGATCAGTGCCTGTGCAGCTTTGTCGATTTCGGTGTGTTCGGCCAGGACCGCCGCGATGCGCGGGTCGTCGAGCATGTCCGACAGCCCGTCCGAACACAGCAGGAACCAGTCGTCGGGATGGACGGCATGGACATGGGCTTCGAGCAGCACCACGTCCTCGACACCGACTGCGCGGGTCACCAGATTTTTCTGGTGGCTGTGGGCGGCCTGCTCGGGTGAGATGAGGCCGGCATCGATCTGTTCCTGCAGCAGGGAGTGGTCACGGGTGAGCTGCATCAGGCGGCCGTCGCGCCAGCGATAGGCCCGCGAATCACCGATGTGGCCCAGCAGCAGACGGCTGCCGCGGAGCACACCCACCACCAGCGTGGTTCCCATGCCCGCGTACTGCGCCTCGGCATGGGCGGCGTTGAAGATGGCGCGGTTGGCGTTGTCCACGCAGACATCCATCGCCCGGCGCACCTCGCGGTCGGCGGCGTCCGGCCCGGCATCGCGCAGCCACTGGCCGAGTTCGCGCTGGAGGAAGGCGGTGGCCATGCCGCTGGCGACTTCGCCGGCGTTGTAGCCGCCCATGCCATCGGCCAGCACCATCAGGCCGGCCGACTCGTCCAGGGCGACCGAGTCTTCATTGTTGTTGCGGACGCGGCCTCGGTCGGTCGCGGAAAAGAACTCGAAAGTCATGGGAAAGACACGCAGGCGGTCCATGGATCAGCGGCGTGATTGTGACGCCGCGGCTCTCTGCGCGGGCATCTGCGCCGTGTGCGGGAATGGTCCCGCCGCGTATTCCTCCACCGATCCGAGCACGGGAAAGTCCTGGTGCTGCGATCTGCTGCGCTGCAACATGGATGAGATCAGGTGCAGATCGGTGGCGAGTTCGAGACCGTCCGGATAGCGCAGCTCGGGCCGCTTGTCGAGCAGGATGCCCAGCACGTCCGCCAGCGCCTCGGGCACCGAGGGCCGCAGACTGCGCACGTCCGGCGCCGGCTTGTTGGCGATGGCGCCCATCAGCTCGGTCATGGTGTGGCCCGACAGCGGCAGATCCCCGGTGAGCATGTGGAACATCAGCACGCCCAGCGAATACAGGTCACTGCGGCCATCGGTCTGGCGTCCGGCGATCTGCTCGGGGGACATGTAGGAGGGCGAGCCGAGGATCAGACCGGTGCGGGTGCGGCTGGCGCCGGAGATCCGGGCGATGCCGAAGTCCGTGACCTTCACCTGTCCGCGCGTCAGGTCGATCATCACGTTGGCTGGCTTGATGTCGCGGTGGACCACGCCGAGCGCGTGGGCATGGGCCAGCGCAGTGGCGACCCGCGTGCCGATCGCCACCACGGTCGCCATCGGCAGCAGGTGGCCGGCCCGCAGGTGCTGGGTGAGGTCATGCCCGGTCAGACGCTCCATGGCGATGTAGGCAATGCCGTGGTCCTCGCCGGTTCTGAGCACGCGCACGATGTCGGGCTGCTGCAGTCGGCGCGCGGCCTCGGCCTCGCGGTGGAAGCGCTGGCGGGCCTCCTGGAGCGCATAGCCGTCGAACTCGCGGGCCAGCGCCAGTGTCTTGACCGCCACCTCCTGCCCGGTTTCGGTGTCATGGGCGAGATAGACCCGCCCCATCGCGCCGCGGCCGAGTTCCCGGACAAGCCGGTAGGGGCCGAGCTGGGGCAACGCGCGCGGTGCGTCGGGCGCTGTCACTGCTGCGCTGGCAAGTACCTCGTCGCGGGACAGTGGCTGGGTCTTTTCAAGTGCCCGCTCGGCGGCAGCGCCGTCGGCGAAATCGTCCGGGTCGCGTGGAATCGGGCGGGTCTGCGCGTAGGCCTGGTCCAGCTCCGCCATGTCCATCGCCTGTGTCTCGGCACCGAACCCGTCGGGGAGCCTGGTGTTGAGACCGCCGTTCCGCTTGGGTGCAGCGGCTGTCAGAGGTGCTGCGGGTGAAGCCGGCGTGGCGGGCAAGGGTGGCGGCACCGGTACCGGCGTGGGCACCGTGCGCGGCTCCAGCGGCATCACGTCGAAGGTGGTGATGATCGTGTCGGCCATGGGCGCGTCGATCAGGGCGGGCCGCACCGTGCTGTGCCGGGTGGTGCGGCGCAGCCAGTGTTCGTGCAGGTGCAGACCGGCCCAGGCACCGAGCAGGCCGAACATGGGCAGGGTCAGGGGTGCCCAGATCCGCGCCTGCCCGAGCAGCACATGCGGCACGATCAGCAGCACCAGCCCTGCCGCTGCGGACAAGGCGAGCGCCGAGCTGCGTGTCACCCGCGGAAGGACACGCAGCACACAGCCCGCCACGCCCGCCAGCAACAGCCACGGCACCCACTGCGCCCAGCCCGGTTGCTGTACCCAGCGCCCGCTGACCAGCGCCGACGTGACCCGCGCCAGTGCCTCGGCCGGGTGGATCGAGCGGCCGTCCGGCAGGCGCACCTGTCGGGCGGTCAGGCCGGTGTCGTTGTGGCTGATGATGACGATGCGGCCCTGCAGGCGGGCGACCGCGGTCGGGTTGTCGAGCACGTCCTGCGCGCTGACCGTCGCGATGCCGGCCTGTGCCGCCGTTCCCGGCGACCACAGCGGCGCGATCTGCCCCTGGGCATCGACCGAGAGCGTGCGCCCGCCCAGGCGGGGCGGAGATGTTTGCAGGGCAGTGTCGATCTGGGCCGAGGTGAGGCCGCGGTGCAGTCCGGCGGCGAGCACCGCGAGCGAGGTGACTCGCCAGGTGCCGACCTGCCGCTGCAATGCGTGGCGACGCAGTACATCGTCGCCGTCGGGCTGGATCTCGCTGTGGCCTACACCTGCCGCTGCATCGCGCAGCAACGGCAGGGGCCAAGGGGTGGCCAAGGGAGCACCGGTCGGCGCGCGGGCGCCGGGGGGCTGGCCCTTGGGCGCCGCGGACGCGGTCATGGGTTGTGGTTTCGGCAGTGCGGCCAGGCTCAGCAAGGTGCGCTGGTGGCGCTCCAGCGTGGCGGCGAGCCGGGCATCGCCGTCGAGGTTCAACTCGCTGCGCTCCAGCATGGCCGGCAGTTCCGGATGCCGCGCCAGTACCGGGTCCGCAGCGATGGTGGCGTTCAAGTG
>JBEANV010000008.1:0-4803 GCA_041165285.1 Pseudomonadota bacterium
CCATCGATCCAGCTCAACCCCTCGCCGACGCAGACCCAGGCCACCACGCGGCACGTGACGCCCTCGAAATTTCGCTGGAGATCGCCGGTGGCGCAGCCGCCAGCGCGTTTGTACTGGTCGATCGAGACAGGTCACGCGCCGCCGCAGACCGGGCGGACCATCGGCGTCAGCGCGGCGCGGTCATCGGCCCACTGGACGGTCGCGCCATCAGCATCAAAGACCTGTTCGACGTGGCCGGACAGCGCACCACGGCAGGCTCGACTGCGCTGGCTGACCGCCCGCTGGCGCTCGCCGATGCCCCGGTCGTGGCACGGCTGCGCGCAGCCGGTGCTGCGCTGATCGGCCGAACCCAGATGACCGAGTTCGCGTTTTCTGGTATCGGCATCAACCCGCACCAGGGCACGCCCGCCAACCCCGTGATGGCCGCGATCGATCCGGTGCCCCGCGTACCCGGCGGCTCCACATCGGGTGGCGCGGTGTCGGTGGCGACCGGTGCAGCGTGGGCGGCGCTCGGCTCCGACACTGGCGGCTCGATCCGCATCCCGGCGGCACTGCAGGGGCTCGTCGGCTTCAAGAACACCCAGTCCCGCACACCCAACGCCGGCTGCATTCCGCTGTCCCCGAGTCTCGACACGAGTTGTGCCATCACCCGCAGCGTGCGCGATGCCGTGGCCGTGCATGCGGTACTCTCGGCGCGCAACTGCACGCCACTGGCCCGCCCGCTGTCGGCCTGGCGCTTCGGCGTGGTCGAGCCACTCCTGCTCGACGGGCTGGACCCGGACGTGGCCCGCGACTTCGAACGCAGCCTGTCCGTGCTCGCCCGTGCCGGCGCGCACATCACGCGGTTGGCACTGCCGGCCCTGGACGAATTGCCCGCGCTGCAGCAGGACGGTGGACTGCCCGCCGCAGAGAGCTGGGCATGGCACCAGGCCCTGCTCGCTGAACGCGGTGATCGCTACGACCCGCGTGTGGCAACCCGCATCCGACGCGGCGCTGCCGTCACGCCGGCCGCGGTGGCGGACCTGCACCGCCGGCGTGCGCGCTGGATCGAATGCATGACCAGGGAGCTGAGCAACATCGACACCGTGCTCAGTCCGACGGTACCGATGGTCGCGCCACCGCTGGCGCCACTGTTGACGGACGATGCAGCCTTCTTCGGCGTCAATGCGCTGCTGCTGCGCAATCCGTCGATCGTCAACCTGCTGGACGGCTGCGCGATCAGCCTGCCGTGTCACCAGACCGGCACGGCACCAGTCGGCCTGATGCTATGGACCATCGGCGGACGGGACGAGTCCCTGCTCGGCGCGGCACTGGCCGTCGAAGCCGCCCTGCAGCCGGCACGCGCCCGATGACGCCGGACATCATCCTCGACACCAATGTCGTGCTCGACTGGCTGGTCTTCGAACACGCCAGCGGGCTGGCAGTCGGACGGGCCATCACCGAAGGCGAAGTGCGCTGGATCGTCAGCCCGCCCATGCAGGAAGAGCTGGTCGATGTGTTCGGGCGCCTGCTCACCCTGCCAACGCTGATGCGCTGGAGCGCGCGACATGCCCCGGCGATCGCCGGCATGCGCGCGTGGGCGCACCCCGTTCCGGCACCCGGCCCGCTGCCGTTCAGCGAGCGCCTGCGCTGCACCGATCCGGACGATCAGTGTTTCATCGACCTGGCCATCGCCCGGCGCACGCCGAGCCTGCTGACACGGGACCACGCCCTGCGGCGGCTCGCGCGGCGCGCCCGGCCGCTGGGTGTCGCCGTGCTCACGCCCGAAGCCTGGGCACAGACGCAGACCGCATGAACCACCCACCCGCCGCCGCCCTCGTGCACCGCCACCTTCCGAAGGGACACGCCCCGGTGCAGGTATCGGCGCTGCTGCGGCAGTTCGCCGGACCTTGGCCCGTGCATGACGGCGCCGCCTCGCGCACCCTGGACGCGCTGGCAGCCCAGAGCCTGCCGCCCCACACGCTGATGCAGCGCGCCGGGCTGAGCGTCGCGCGTCTGGCCATGGCACTGGCGCCGAACGCCCGCCGCATCGACGTGCTGGCAGGCAATGGGAACAACGGCGGCGATGGCTACGAGGCGGCCATGCACCTGCACCGCGCTGGCCGGTCCGTCGTGCTGCATGCCTTCGGACACGGCACGGTTTGGCCACCGGACGCCGCCGCGTCACGCAAGCAGGCGCAGAACGCGGGCGTGCGCATCGTGGACGGTCTGGATCCGTCCGAGCTGTCTCGCTCCGATCTGGTCATCGACGCCCTGCTCGGCCGCGGACTGACACGCCCGGCGAGTGGCGAACTGGCCGAGGCGATCCGGCTGCTGCGCGGACACGCCGCGCCGGTGCTGGCGGTCGATTTGCCGTCCGGACTGCCCGGCGACACCGGCGCGCTGGAGATCGGCGCACCCTGCATCCGCGCCCGCTGGACGCTGGCCCTGCTCACAATGGCACCGGGCCTGTTCACCGCCAGCGGCCGCGACCATGCCGGCGAAATCTGGTGGGACGACCTGGGCGTGCAATTGCTGCACCCCAGCGCGCCCTCGCCGGCCGCCTGGCTGCACAGCCCCGCCTGGGTCGATGCGGTCTGGCCCGTGCGGCGCCATGCGCAGCACAAGGGCAGCTTCGGCGACGTGTGGGTGCTGGGTGGCGGGCCGTCCATGGCGGGCGCCGCGCTGCTGGCGGCGCGCACGGCACTGTGTGTCGGCGCGGGCCGAGTCTATGCCCACCTGCTCGATCCGGACGTGGCACGCCTCGACACGGAACACCCCGAGCTGATGTTCGCCGATGCACCAGACGCCACGCGTCTGCACGGCGCGACCGTGGTCGCCGGCTGTGGTGGCGGGCAGGCCATCCGGGCGCTGCTGCCGGAAATCCTGACCCATGCCGCCCGCCTGCTGCTGGATGCCGATGCACTCAACGCCGTGGCCGACGACCCGACCTTGAAGGACAGCCTGCGCGAACGCCGGGACCGCGGCCTGCCGACCGTGCTCACACCGCACCCGCTGGAAGCCGCGCGCTTGCTGGGCTGCAGCGCCGCGGAGGTGCAGTCCGATCGCCTTCGGTCGGTGCAGGCGCTGGCCGTCCGGACGGGCGCCGTGGTCGTGCTCAAGGGCTCCGGCAGCCTGATCGCCGCGCCCGACGGCATCCCCTGGCTCAACACGAGCGGGAACGCCGCACTCGCCACACCAGGCAGCGGGGACGTGCTCGCGGGCTGGATCGGGGGGTTGTGGAGCCAGTTGTCTGGCGGGCGGTCCGGCACGAACAAGGCAATGGCCTGGTCCGAGGCAGAACTGGCCGCCCGCCACGCAGTCCACCAGCACGGCCTGCGGGCGGAGCGGCTCAGCCCGACCAGCGACGTGCTGGTCGCCAGTCGGCTGATTCCGCCCGCGTCGGGCCGCTGAGCGGAGCGCGTCAGCGCTTGTTGCGGCGCTTGCGGCCTTCGACGGCAGGTGTGGGTCCGGCCACGCCGACCGGCACCTCCGACGGCGGCAGCACAGCCGGTTTGCCGGACGATTTGCCTGCAGCTTTTCCCGCCGCTTTGCCAGCCACCTTCCCAGCCGCCTTGCCCGCAGATTTCCCTGCACGCGGGCCAGCCGAGCGGACAGCAGACTTGCGCGACGAACGCCGCACGGCGCGATCGGCTTCCTGGATGGTCGCCAGCTCGTCCTGCGCACTGGCAGGCCGTTCGCGGGCCGGACGTGGCGGCACGACGGCCGGTGTCAGCGGATCGCGCACCAGACGGAAGTCGATGCGGCGACCGTCCAGATCGACGCGGCTGACCTGCACGCGGATGCGGCCACCCACAGCATGGCGCACACCCGTGCGCTCGCCGCGCAGTTCATGGCGCACGTCGTCGTAGCGGAAATACTCGCCACCCAGCTCGGTGATGTGGACCAGTCCCTCGACATACAGCTCGTCGAGCTGCACGAACAGCCCGAAGCTCGTGACCGAGCTGATCGTGCCGCCGTACTCCTCGCCCAGCCGGTCGCGCATGAACTTGCACTTCAGCCAGGCCTCCACGTCGCGCGAGGCTTCATCTGCACGGCGTTCGTTGGCACTGCAATGGGCGCCGGCCGTCTCCCAGACCGCCAGATCTCGCGGCGCAATGCCCTCGACCCGCGGCGCAGGCCCTTGCGCCTTGGCCGGCTGCCGGCGACGGGTCGGCGGCAGCGCAGCACCCGGCACCGCAGCCTTGACGACCAGCCCGTACTTCCTGCCCGCCAGCAGTCCCTTGATGACCCGGTGGACCAGCAGATCCGGATAGCGCCGGATGGGGCTGGTGAAATGCGTGTAGGCGCTGTAGGACAGGCCGAAGTGGCCGTTGTTGAAGGGGGTGTAGATCGCCTGCTGCATGGAGCGCAACAGCATCGAATGGATCTGCGTCGCGTCCGGCCGATCGCGGGTCTGCTGCGCCAGCGCCTGCAGCTCGCCGGGCGTCGGATCATCGCTGACGGTGAGGTTCAGACCCAGGCTGCGCAGGTAGTTCTGCAAGGCCAGACGTTTCTCGGGGGTCGGGCCTTCGTGGACGCGGTACAGCGAGGGATGTTTGCCGGCCTGGATGAAATCAGCCGCACAGACATTGGCTGCCAACATCGCCTCCTCGATCAGGCGGTGGGCTTCGGTGCGCACCCGCGGAATGATCTTGTCGATGCGGCCGTTGTCGTCGCAGACGATCTGTGTCTCGGTGGTCTCGAAATCGATCGCACCGCGGCTGGCCCGCTGCTTGAGTAGCAGGCGGTAGACCTCGTGCAGGTGGAGCAGGTGCGGCACCAGATGCACCTGACGCTGGGCCTCGGCCCCGCGGGTGTTCG
>JBEANV010000009.1:0-3011 GCA_041165285.1 Pseudomonadota bacterium
TGCCTCGGTCAGTATGGCGACACCATAGAACAGTGCGCGCGGCCGCAGGCCACCACGTACATCACACTGGTCTGGCGCGACACCGAGACCAATGAGCCGGTTTCCATGGGCGTGTGCATTGAGGCCTCACTGAGCAATGAGGCGGAGAAGGTGCTGGGGCGCTACGTCATCCGTGGCGTTGAGCTGAGCATGTCCGAGCACCTGCAGACGGTGGACGGGTCGACCACACCCCTTCCCTGGAGCAGTTTCCGCCACCGGCTGCTGGAGCAATCCAAGGTCACCGGTGAGGAGCCGCTGTGCGACGATGGTGCCAGCTACGTCAAACAGGTGCTGTTCATGCTGCGTGGCAAGGCGGGCCCGGCTTCCTACGATGCGTTTGCGCGCGCCTTCCGCTTCGCGCTGCGCATGAGCTTCTCCAAGTCGGTGGACCAGATTGTTCGTAACGATGTGCTGGAAGACCGGCCCACCAACATCGCCAGGTTCAAGCAGCTGGTGGAGACCTTCAAGCGGATCAACCTCTTGGTCGAGGGCGTCGAGCTCAAAATCAAGCAAGGCCAGGAGGTCAGCAAGAACTTTGACGCGGCACTGGCCGAGGCGCGCAAATCCGTCACGTGGACCGGGCTGCAGGCCTCCTCAGCGTACGAGCGCAGCAATGCGGCCCACGAGAAGCTGACGGGTGATAAGTTTGCGCAGGAAGGTGTGGTCGAAGAATGCACCCGGACCAGCACCAAAGCCGATCAGTCGCTGGCAGCCTGGACCATCGAAGAGGGTCAACTGACTGCCCTGCAGCGCGCCCATGCGGACCATGCCGAGAATGCGGGCGCCCAGCAGGATCTGGCGCAGGCGCAAGCAAAAACCGTTCGCCAGGAAGAAGTGCTCAAGGAGGAACTTCGCAACTTCAGGCAACTGCTCCGAAACGCTAGCTCCAACGACCTGCTGGCTCTGTGGCAGCCCGCCCTTGCGCAGGCCGCACAGCAGCTGGGCACCTTCTCTTGGGAAGAGAACCGGGTCGACCAGGATGCGCTGGGGCAGATCATCCAGGACCTTGGTGAAACGCTGAAAGCCGCTGGTGCACACCTCAATGAAGAGCACGACGTCGTCAAGGAGCAGCTCCGGATCGCCAAAGATCGTCTCAATACCATCGGCCTGGGCATGGAGCGCGCCAATACCAACCGCGCGCAGGTCAGCACCCCCACGGCGATGCTGATGCATGAGTTCGCGGATCACGGATTGCATCCCACCCCGGTCTGTGACCTGGTGAAGGTGACCGATCCCAAATGGCAGCCAGCGATCGAAGCCTTTCTGGCCAGGAACGTGGAGGCCATTCTGTTGCGGGACTCGGATGAGGAGGAAAAGGCCTTTGGCATTTACCAGGCCTTGCAGGGCAAACGCAGTATTTACGGCGTCAAGATCGTGCGCTCTGACCGAGCCCGGCCAGGGCATGCCCAGCCGGCGGCCGATACGGTGGCCAGCCTTATACAGGGCAGCAACCAGGTGGCCGTGGCCTACCTGCGTGGCAAGCTGGGCAACCTCAAACGCGCGAATTCCGCCCAAGAAGCGCTGCGGGGCGAGCGGACCCTGACCCTGGACGGCATGCTGGTGGGGCCCGGCGACTTTGAGCGACTGCGCCTGGTGCCGGAGGCGGACCTGCAGATCGGCGCCGGCGCCAAGGGCCAGGTCGACGGACTCAGGGCCGAATCCCGCAAACTGAACCAACAGGTAGTCGACCTTCAAGGGCGCCAGAACGACATAGACCGGATCCGCCAGGCGGTGCAGAGCTTGGCGTCCCAGGAGACCCTGCGCCTTCTGCTCGGATCTGCCCGCCAGCTGGGCGAAGCGCTCACCGAAAGAGAGCTCGCCCAACGACGTATGGCTGGTAGCACCAGCGCCGAGTACCAAGCCCTGTCCGCCAAGTTACTGGCGCTGCAGGCGCGCAAGCCTCAGCTGGACACCGATGCCCGCAAAGCCCGTGATGCCGTCGTCCGGGCCGAGACAGAACTGGAGAGATTGACAAAGGAGTGCGCGGCCAAGCGGCAGGAGCTCCAGGGTAAGCGTACGGTGCACGAAACCTGCCGTAGCCATGCCGACTATGACCCGGAATATGCTTCCGATCGCTGGGATGCGCTGTTGGAGCAACACGGCGACAACTACCAAGCGATGGCCGACCAGTGCGAAATTCAGTCCAAGCGCTGCAACGCCGCCATGACGCGGCACCTTGGTCCGGCCCAGACACTGCTGGGGACCTTCCTCACGGAGCACCGCGAAGCTATCAGCGATGAGGTGACGTCCGATTGGCGCAAAGCCAAGAAATGGATGGAGCAGCAAGTCAGCAGACTGCTGAACACGGAACTGCCCCAGTACAAGGACCAGGCGCAGGAAGCCTACCTCGCATCCCAGAACACCTTCCGTCAGGACGTGGCGCTGGCCCTGCATGCCAACCTCAAGTACCAGACCACCACCTTCAAGCGTTTGAACGATGCGCTCAAGGCCTCCCCCGCCTTCACCAATGGGGAGCGGTACCAGTTCCAGGCCAAGGTCCGGCCGGACCTCATGCCCCTGAAGAAGTTCATCGAGAACATCGTCGACTTCGGAGTCGACGGCAATCTGTTCGGCGATGCCGGAGAAATCCCCACCCAGTTCGCGGAGCTGCTGCGCGAGAAAACCACCACCGGCAATGCTGCGGTCAAGAGCCCGCTGGATGACTACCGGGAGTTCTTTGAGTTCGACATCGAGATTGAGACTGACGATCCGGTCACCGGTGTCACCAAGACCATCGGGCACCTGAGCAAGCGCATTGGCCCGGGCTCTGGTGGCGAGCACCGCGCGCCACTGTACGTGATCGCCGGCGCCGCGCTGTCCTCGGCCTACCGCATGGATGAGAACAACCAGGACGGTTTGCGTCTCATCCTGCTGGACGAAGCCTTCGACAAGATGGACACGCCCAACATCGTGGCCACCATGCGCTACCTGGAAAAACTCGGGCTGCAGGTGCTGCTGGCCAGCCCGGGCGA
>JBEANV010000010.1:0-5618 GCA_041165285.1 Pseudomonadota bacterium
GGATGATCACCACCACCAGCAACCCTGGCACCGACGCGAGGAAGGCCGTCAACACCGCCGGCCAGCCGCCGAAACCGCCCGACCGCACCGGGTAGCCGCGCTTGACCGCCACCCAGTAGGCGGCGGCGAGGTTGCACAGCGTCAGGATGAGCGCCGGAATCATCCCCGCCAGCATCAGGCTCAGCACGCTCACCGACGCGATGCCGGAGGTCGCCAGCGTGAAGATGATCAGGTTGTGCGAGGTCGGCATGATCGCCCCGACCAGCGCGGCGTGGGTGGTCACGTTGACGGCGTAGTCGGCGTCGTAGCCGTCCTTCTTCATCAGCGGGATCATCACCGAGCCGATCGCCGACACGTCCGCCAGCGGCGAGCCGGCGACGCCGCCGAAGATGGTGCAGCCGAGCACGTTGCTCATGCCCAGCCCGCCGCGCACATGCCCGACCAGGCTGTTGGCGAACTTGACGATGCGGTCGGCGATGCCGCCGTAGAGCATGAGTTCGCCCGCGAAGACGAAGAAGGGGATGGCCAGGAAGCTGAAGACCTGCATCCCGCCGACCATCTTCTGGAAGACGATGGCGATGGGCAGCCCGGCGGCGACGATGGTGGCGACCGAGGACAAGCCGATCGCGAACGCCACCGGGACACCCAGCAGCAACAGGACGGTGAAGCTCACCGCCAGGACAGTCAGTTCCATGCTGGCACCACTTCCTCGCCGCGCAGCAGCGCGACGATGTGTTCGATCGAGAACAGCACGATCAGCACGCCGGCGATGACCACCGGCACATAGTCGATGCCGTCCGGGACCGGCAGCATCGGTTTTTTCTCGCCCCACTTGGCCGAGGCCCAGAGCCAGCCGCCCTGCGCCATCAGGAAGCCGAACAGGCCGACCAGCGCGTGGATCAGCAGCTCGACCCGGTGGCGCCAGCGGTCCGGCAGCAGCGCGACCATCGACTCCAGCCCGATGTGGCCGGCGTCGCGCACGCCCACCGCCAGCCCGAAGGCCGTGACGAACAGCACCAGCAGCATCGCCAGCGCCTCGGCCCAGGTGGGCGTGTCGTTGAAGACGTAGCGGCCGATCACCTGGTACTGCACGCACAGGATGACCGCAATCAGCCCGATCACCGCCAGCACGAGGCTGAGCTTGGAGACTCCGGCACAGAATTTGGTGAACATGGCCGCTCCGCCTGGTCGGTTACTTGGTGTCCTGGATCGTCTTGACCAGGCGCTTGAGGTCCGGCGTGGTCATGAATTTGTCGTAGACCGGGCCCATCACGGCCTGGAAGGACTTCTTGTCCACCTCGGCGATCTCGGCACCGCCGGCCTTGACGGCGGCCAGCGACTTGGTTTCCTGCTCGTCCCACTTCTTGCGCTGGAAGGCCACCGATTCCTTGGCCGCTGCGCGCACCATGTCCTGCTCGGCCTTGGGCAGCTTGTCCCAGACGATCTTGGACATCAGCAGCATCTCGGGCGCCATCGAGTGCTCGGTGCGCGAGTAGTACTTGGCCGACTCGTAGTGCTTGACGCTGTCGTAGGAGGGGATGTTGTTCTCGGCGGCGTCGATCAGGCCGGTCTTCAGGCCGGTGTAGACCTCGCCGAAGGGCATCGGCGTGGCGTTGCCGCCCATCGCGCCGACGAGGGCGACCCACAGGTCCGACTGCTGCACGCGCACCTTCATGCCCTTCACGTCGGCGACTGTCTTGATCGGCTTCTTGGCGTAAAGCGAGCGGGCGCCCGAGTCATAGAAGGCCAGTCCGACAAACCCCTGGTCCTCGCAGGACTTCAGGATCTCCTCGCCGGCCGGGCCGTCGAGCGAGGCGCGCATGTGCTCCACCGAATGGAACAGGAAGGGCATCGTCGGCACCAGCGTCTTCTGGCAGATCGCGTTCATCGGGCTGATGTTGACGCGGGTCATCTCCAGCGCGCCGATCTTGACCTGGTCGATGGTTTCCTTCTCGGTGCCGAGCGCGCCCTTGTTGAAGACCTTGATCTTGTGCTTGCCGCCGCTCTTCTGTTCGAGGAGCTGGCTCATGTACTTGACGGCCGCGACCGTCGGGTACTCGTCCGAATTGTGGATGTCGGCGGAGCGGAATTCGGCGGCTTGGGCGCTGGACAGCGCGGCGGCGGACAGCAGGGCCGTCAGCAGGCGGGGCGTGGTCTGGTTCATGGGGTGTCTCCTCAGGGATGAAGGGCGTCGGCAGAGGAGATTAAACGTTTAACTTGCCTGCAGGGTCAAGGCGATGCTTCTAGGTATTAGCCCGATTCGGGTTATGTTTTATCGCGATGGAAGTAAACGTTTAACTTCGATTGCCCACTACAATCCCGGTGCCATGACCGATGAAACTCCCGCCCGCCGCCGCAAGGCCGCCACCATCCGCGATGTCGCCCAGGCGGCCGGCGTGTCCACCGCGACCGTGTCCAAGTTCATCAACGGCGGCCAGCGCTTCACCCGCGAGGTCGAGGAGCGGGTCACGCAAGCGGTCCGCACGCTGGGCTACAGCTCCAACCCGATGGCGCGCGGCATGATCACCGGCCAGACCGGCAACGTCGGCATCGTCATCCTCGACATCTGCAACCCGCACTTCACCAGCCTCGTGAAGGGCGCCTCGCGCATCGCCACCCGTGCCGGGCTGAACCTGCTGTTCGCCGACGCGGCGGAGGGGCGTACGCCGGAGCTGACCTTGCTGCAGTCGCTCAGCCGGCGGGTGGATGGGGTGATCGTCAGTGCGCGCCTGTCCGAAGCGGCGATCGACTGGTTGCAGCACACCGGCCTGCCCGCGGTCTACTACGGTGGCCACCAGCCCGGTGCCGGCTGCCACAGCGTCGGTGCGGACAACCGGGCTGCGGCGCTGATGCTGGGTCGCCACTTGCGCGACCTGGGCCACCGGCGCATCGGCTACGTCGGCTTCAGCGGGGCGCGCTGGAGCGTCGAGCGGTGGCAGGGGCTGCAGGATGCCTTTGCTGGCTGCGACAGCGTGCTGCGGCTGTTCGATGTCGAGGCGGCGGTGGCCGAAGAAGGTGAGCGGGTGGCGTCGTCGGTGCTGCTGTGCGCCGAGCCGCTGGACGCGGTGGTGGCGTACAACGACCTGATCGCGCTGGGTTTGCTGGCGCAGGCGCAGGCGCTCGGCTTGCGGGTGCCCGAGGATGTGTCCATCGCCGGCTTCGACAACATCGTCTACGGCCGTTATGCCAACCCTGCGCTGACCACCGTGGACACTGCCAGCGAGCTGACTGGCGAAACGGCCATGCAGCGCCTCATCGAGCGCATCCGCGGTGACGCCGACGCCGAGGCCCTCACCGACGGGCATGACACCCTGGCCGCCCGTGTCGTCGCTCGGCGTTCCACCGGCCGCCGTGGCGAGCGGACCTGAGCCTATTCGGACCTCCGGACCTTGGGACTTGCTAAAGTCCAGCGACCATTTTCGAGCCTTTTGCCCATGACGCCTGCCCCGACCACCGCCCGACGCCGCCCCCGCACGCTGGCCCTCGAACTGGTCGAATCGCTCGGCGACCGCATCCGCAACGGCCAGTTCACCCAGGGCGACAAGTTGCCCACCGAGTCGGCGATCATGGTCGAGTTCGAGGTCAGCCGCACCGTGGTGCGCGAGGCCATCTCGCGGCTGCAGGCGGCCGGGCTGGTCGAGACGCGCCACGGCATCGGCACCTTCGTGCTCGGGTTGGGGGACACACCGGGCGTCCGCATCGCGCCGGAGCAGATGGCGACGCTGCGCGACGTGATCGCGGTGCTGGAATTGCGCATCGGCGTGGAGACCGAATCCGCCGCGCTGGCCGCGCAGCGCCGCACCGACGAGGATCTGAAGGCGATGCGCGCTGCGCTCGACACGGTGGTGCAGGCGGTCGAGGACGGGCGGGACGCGATTGGCGCCGACTTCCAGTTCCACCTGGAAATCGCGCGTGCCACCCGCAACCACCACTTCGCCGACCTGATGACGGCGCTGGGCACCATGATCATCCCGCGGGCGCGGCTGGAGCCGGTCGAGGCGATCGACCCGGAACGGGTGCGCTACCTGCGTCGCGTCAACGCCGAGCACGAGAGCATCTTCGACGCCATCGCCAGCCAGGATCCGGATGGCGCGCGGGCGGCGATGCGCACCCATCTGGCGAACAGCCGCGAGCGGCGACGACGGGCGCAGGCCGAGGCTGGCTGACGCCGGTCGGTCAGTCCCCGGCGCCCACGCCGGTGAACGTGGCCGATTCGCCGCTGTCGAGACGCAACAGGCGGCACACCGCCTCCGCGCCGTACCCGATCGGTTGCGGCTCGGCACGGTAGGCGTCGGGCAGGCCGCCGTGCAGCAGCGCGCCCACATCGGCACAGTCCTGCACCGGGCGGCAGCGGCCCGGCGCGGTGTGCCGGTTGCTGACGAGGCAGCCGCCCTGGTTCATCAGCATCGCGGTGTTGGCGGCACCTGCCAGGTGCAGCAGGGCAACGCCCTCCGCCTGTGTCTGGAGTGCGGCCAGTTGCGGCAGCGCCACCGCCGACGCCGTGCCGATCGCGAGGATGGCGGCGATCTGCTCGATCAGTGCGAAGCCGCCGATCTGGCCGCCGTTCGTTCGTTGCCGCATGTGTGCTCCCGTGGATGAGGCAGTGTGGGCCGGGCATCGGCGGGCGGCCATCCCGCTGACGCAGGGGCGCCGCACCACATCCGGGCGGGCGCACCGAGGTGTCGGACAATCGCGGGATGATTCCAGACGAAGCACTTCAACAGTGGCTGCCGACCGAGCGGCGCGAAGCGCAGGCCCTGGTGCGGACGGTGTGCGACCGCGCCCGTGCTCTGGGCGTCACACTGTCCGACCCGCCGCCCGAGCCGACCAATTGCTGCGACAGCGGCTGCATCGGTTGTGTCTGGGAGGCCTACTACGGCGATGTCGGCTACTGGCGGGACGAGTCTATGTTGCGCTGGACCTGATGTCTGTGTGATAATCGCGAGCTTTTCGGGCAGCAAGTAAAATTGCGCCCATTTTCGTCGTTCCGGTTTGACCGGTCCTTCACGGGGCAGATTGAAGCGGCAACAACTTAGTCAGCCCGGCCAATCGTTGTCGGGTTATTGGAGAAGAACCATGAGTCTTAGCAATCGTCTCGGATTGCTGGGCCGCAAGGTGGGCATGATGCGCATCTTCACGGACGACGGTGATACCGTGCCCGTGACCGTGCTGGACGTGTCCAACAACCGCGTTGCCCAAGTCAAAACCGTGGAAACGGACGGCTATACCGCACTGCAGATCACGTTCGGCGCCCGCAAGGCGTCCCGCGTGAACAAGCCGTCGGCCGGACACCTGGCCAAGGCCGGTGTCGAAGCCGGTGAGCTGCTGCAAGAGTTCCGCGTCACTGCTGAAGTGGCCGCTGAATTCAAGGCTGGCGCCACCCTGCCGGTCACGATGTTCGCCGCTGGCCAGACCGTCGACGTGCAAGGCACCTCGATCGGCAAGGGCTTCGCCGGCACCATCAAGCGCCACAACTTCAGCTCGCAGCGCGCGTCGCACGGCAACAGCCGTTCGCACAACGTGCCGGGCTCGATCTCCATGGCGCAGGATCCGGGCCGCGTGTTCCCGGGCAAGAAGATGACCGGCCACATGGGCGACGAAACCGTCACGACCCAGAA
>JBEANV010000011.1:0-5793 GCA_041165285.1 Pseudomonadota bacterium
TCGGCCGCGCCGGAGCGCATCGACACTGGCACGCACGCGGCCGCGAACAACGACCACGTGCTCTCGCCGGACGGGCGCACGGTGTATTTCTCGACCAACGACTGCCGCCTGCTGGCGGTGCCCTTCGAGGGCGGCGTGCCGCGGCGGGTGTCCAGCGAAGCGCTGGTCGAGACGGGGTTCCACTACTACCTGCACGGCGTCTCGCCCGATGGCGAGCTGCTCGCCTACGTTGGCCTGCGTGCGGCTGCGCAGGGTGGCGGCTTCGACTACGGCCTCTACACCGTGCCCGCGTGCGGCGGCGAGGACCGGGCGCTGCTGCTGCCGGGCGTGCCGGTCGACGGCCCGGAGTATTCGCCCGATGGTGCATGGATCTACTTCAACGGCGAGATCGGCGCCCGCACCCCCGGCCATTCGCAGCTCTTCCGGATGCGCCCGGACGGCCAGGGTGTCGAACAGCTGACCCACGACGAGCGCGTCAACTGGTTCCCGCACCTCTCACCGGATGGCCGCTGGATGCTCTACCTGAGCTACCCGCCCGGCACGCTCGGCCACCCGGCGAACCGGGAGGTCATCATTCGCATCGCGCCCGCCGAGGGTGGGGTGGCCACCGATCTGGTTCACCTGCTGGGTGGGCAGGGGACGATCAACGTCAATGGGTGGGCGCCGGACAGTGAGTGGTTTGCGTATGTGGCGTATCCGGCGGTGGCAGGTTGAATGGGGGACTGGCAGCGAGTGCCAGCCAGGCTGGGAAAGCGCACATGCGCCTGCACCGAACCGACCGACCCCCGCGTCGTTGCTACTGTTGCTTGGCGCCTTCCGTCAGGCGGCGGCCTAGCCCGATGGCGTAGGGCGCGGCGCGGGCGGCAATCAACGGGTCGGCAGACGGTTCCACGCCCTTGGGCAAAACCCCGGGATTGTAGGTGATGGTGAGGCAGGCACCGCCGCCGTCTTCAGCCACCGAGGTGACCTTCAGCACGCCCAGATTGACCTTCTTGCGGCCCTCTGGCAGCGGCACGGTGGCACTGTCGATCTTGTCGCCGGCCTGGGCCAGTTCCAGGTTGAAGTTGAACGCCACCTTGCCTTCCTTGACCCGTTGCCGCAGGTCGTCAAACAAGAAACTTGGACCCTTGGCCTTGGCTTCGTCGTCGCTCAGACCCTGCATGCCGCCCACCGGTTCAAAGATCCATTTGCCAAACTGCTTGGCGCCGCTGGCGTTGACGAAACCGAAGGCATGCACGCCCCAATAATTGACCGCGCCAAAACTGGCCGGGACCGGCTGCGACGCGAAGTACCGGCCTTGCAACAACACTTCAGGGTTGGCATCGGCAAACGCTTTCACCTTGGCCTGGTCGGCCATCTTGGTGGCCGGGTCAGGCTGCAGCGAAGCCAGGCGACCGAAGAACTGCTCCGGCGACGAGGCACCGAACACCGGCGCCGAGATGTTGCCCATTTGCCATACCTCGTTGTTGGGCAGGTCGAACTGCAGCGCCAGATTGCGCTGCGATTTGGTGTTGTCTGGTGCCTTCGGATTGGCGCCGCCCACCGAGAAGCGAACGATCGCCGGCACCGGCTTGCCGCTGAAGGCCGAAGCGGTGGACAGCGCACGGGCATCGGCCGTGCCCACGAACTCGCCCATGGCACAAATGCCCTTCGCGCCCGAACGGCGAAAGCCCTCGAACTTGCCAAAGGTGGATTCGAACTGGTTCAAGAAGGTGTTCGGGTCCACTGGTGCCGCAGCGGGCGCCTGTGCGGACGCGTTCAAGGTCAGCAGGCCAGTGGCGGCCGCCAGGGCGGAAAGAATCAGCGGGTTCATGGAAGGTTCTCGTGAAGAGGAAAGGATGTGGGGTGACAGCGAGCGGGCCGCCGGCGCAGGGCGCTCGGCAGCGCCTGTGGGAGTAGTCGGTGCAGGTGAAAAAAACTTACACAGTCAGCCGCGCCGCTTCGCAGCGAGCACAGACAGCCCCAGATCATCGACGCCGCCGGCTACACCAACGCCCCGGTTGCTCAAATTCGCGGCCGGTTGGGCGGTACGTCCAGTGGAGGCGACCCCCTCAAATCTGCACGTCGTAATCCACCGTCAACGGCGCATGGTCACTGAACCACTGCTCCTTGTAGATGCTCGCCCTGCGTGCCAGCGCCGCCATGCCCGGTGTCGCGAGGTGGTAGTCGATCCGCCACCCCACGTTCTTCGCCCGCGCCTGCCCGCGGTTGCTCCACCACGTGTAGCACTCGTCGGTGGTGTCGGGGTGCAGCAGGCGGTAGACGTCGACCAGCCCGCCGCCGCCCGTCTCTGCCGGGTCGAGCAGCCGCGTCATCCACGCCCGCTCCTCGGGCAGGAAGCCGCTGTTCTTCCGGTTGCCCTTCCAGTTCTTCAGGTCCGCTTCCTTGTGGGCAATGTTGACGTCGCCGACCAGGATGAACTCGCGCTCGGCCTTCAGCGCCATCAAGTGCGGGTAGATCCGGTCGATGAAGCGGAACTTGGCCTGCTGGCGTTCGTCGCCGGAGGAGCCGCTGGGGAAGTAGCAGCTGATGACCGAGAGCTTGCGCTCAGGGGTGTCGTGGCGGACTTCGACGTAGCGGCCCTCGTCGTCGAATTCTTGGATGCCGATGCCGGTGATCACCTCGGATGGGGTGTGCCGGGTGTACATCCCTACGCCGGAATAGCCTTTTTTCTGCGCAAAATGAAAATGCCCGTGCATCCCGTCCAGTGCGGTGAGGGACGGGCTCAGGTCCGGAGCCTGGGCCTTCACTTCCTGCACCCCCATACAATCGGCTTGCAAGGATTCGACCCACGCCAGCAAGCCCTTGCTGGACGCTGAACGGATGCCGTTGAGGTTGAGGCTGACCAGTCGCATCACCAGACCCTTTAATCGTCAATGCAGATGACCCAAGACGCAAGCTCCCCCCGCACCGACGCTCTTGCCCAGGATTTCGTGGCCTTCGCGGTCGATGCCGGCGTGCTGCGCTTCGGCGAGTTCAAGACCAAGGCCGGGCGGCTGTCGCCCTACTTCTTCAATGCCGGTCTCTTCGACGACGGCGCCAAGCTGGGCCGTCTGGCGCAATTCTATGCACAGCGGCTGGTGGCGTCGGGCCTGGAATTCGACATGCTGTTCGGCCCGGCCTACAAGGGCATCACGCTGGCCGCGGCGGTCTCGATCGAGCTGGCGCGGCTGGGCAAGAACGTGCCCTACGCCTACAACCGCAAGGAGGCCAAGGACCACGGCGAGGGTGGCACGCTGGTCGGCGCCCCGGTGCAGGGCCGCGTGCTGATCATCGACGACGTGATCTCGGCCGGCACCTCGGTGCGGGAATCGATCGCGATGATCCGGGCCGCTGGCGCCGCGCCCTGCGGCGTGACGATCGCCTTGGACCGCCAGGAGAAGGCCAGCGAACACGGCGTCGATGCGCCGCACTCGGCCGTGCAGTTCGTGCAGCGTGAGCTGGGCCTGTCGGTGGTCGCCATTGCCACGCTGACGGACCTGCTCGCCTATCTGCAAGGCCAGAGCGACCCGCGCCTGAGCAGCAGCCTGCCGGCGGTGCAGGCCTACCGCGAGCGGTACGGAGTCCGGCCGTGAGCCCCGCCCGCACTGCCCTGTTGTGGTTGGCGCTGGCGGTGTGCGGCCTGCCGGCGCAGGCGGCCAACATCTACACCTGCGTCAACGCCCAGGGCCAGCGCATGACCTCGGACCGGCCGATTGCCGACTGCCTGGACCGCAGCCAGGAGCTGCGCAACACGGACGGATCGGTGAAGAAGGTGGTGCCGCCGTCGATGACCGCCGAAGAACGGGCGTCGCACGAGGAGCGGCTGCGCCAGGAAATGGCCGCCGCGTCGGCCCAGCGCGACGCGATCCGGCTCGACCGCAACCTGCTGAGCCGCTATCCGGACGAGGCGCGCCACCAGCGTGCCCGCAAGGCCGCGCTGGAGCCGCTGAACACGGCGCTGGCCGCTACCGAGCGCCGCCTGACCGAGCTGGAGCACGGCCAGAAGCGCCTGCAGGAAGAAGCCGAGTTCTTCAAGGGCCGTGACCTGCCGCGCGACCTGAAGAACAAGTTCGACCAGAACCAGGTCACGCTGCAGGCCCAGCAGGACGCGGTCCAGAACCACCTGGCCGAGATCAGGCGCATCAACGCCAGCTACGACCAGGAGCTGACGCGCCTGAAGCGCCTGTGGGCCGGCGCCGCGCCCGGCAGTGTCAGCCTGCCAGTTTCTTCTTCAGCAGTGCGTTGACCTGGGCCGGGTTGGCCTTGCCCTTGGTGGCCTTCATCGCCTGGCCGACCAGCGCCCCGAAGGCCTTTTCCTTGCCGGCCCGGTAGTCCTCGACCGACTTGGCGTTGGCGGCCAGCACCTCGTCGAGGATGGTGTCCAGCGCGCCGCTGTCGTTCATCTGCTTCAGGCCCTTGGCAGCGATGACCGCGTCCACCTCCGTGCCATCGCCGGTCCACAGCGCGTCGAACACCTGCCGGGCAGCGTTGTTCGAAACCGTGCCGTCCTGGATGCGGCTGATCAGCGCCCCGAGCTTGGCGGGCGTGACGGGCGCCGAGGCGATGTCACCCCCGTCGGCGTTCAGGCGTTTGCTGACCTCGCCCATGACCCAGTTGGCGACCAGCTTGGGCTGTGCGCACACCGCGTTGGTGGCTTCGAAATAGGCGGCGGTGGCGCGGCTGGTGGTCATCATCGCAGCGTCGTAGGCCGGCAGGCCCTGCTCGCGCTGCAGACGCGCGGCCAGCGCGCCGGGCAGCTCGGGCAGCTCGCTGCGCACACGCTCGATCCACTCCGGCGCGATCACCAGCGGCGGCAGGTCCGGGTCGGGGAAGTAGCGGTAGTCGTGCGCGTCTTCCTTGGTGCGCATCATCCGCGTCTCGCCGCTGTCCGGGTCGAACAGCACGGTGGCCTGCACGATCTCGAACCCGTCCTCGATCTGGTCGATCTGCCACTGGATCTCGTAGTCGATCGCCTGCTGCAGGAAGCGGAAGCTGTTGAGGTTCTTGATCTCGCGGCGCGTGCCGAACGGCGCCCCCGGCCGGCGCACCGACACGTTGGCGTCGCAGCGGAAGGAGCCTTCCTGCATGTTGCCATCGCACATGCCCAGCCAGACCACCAGCGTGTGCAGCGCCTTGGCGTACTCGACCGCCTGCTTCGACGAGCGCAGCTCCGGCTCGGTGACGATCTCCAGCAGCGGGGTGCCGGCGCGGTTCAGGTCGATGCCGGTCATGCCGTGGAGGTTTTCATGCACGGACTTGCCGGCGTCTTCCTCCAGGTGGGCGCGGGTCAGGTTGAGCCTGAACAGCTCGCCATCGACGAAGAACTCGACCACCCCGCCCTGCACGACCGGGATCTCGTACTGGCTGATCTGGTAGCCCTTGGGCAGGTCGGGGTAGAAGTAGTTCTTGCGCGCGAATATCGACATCGGCGCGATGGTGGCGTTCACCGACAGGCCGAACTGGATCGCGCGCTCGACCGCGCCGCGGTTCATCACCGGCAGCGAGCCGGGCAGCGCCAGATCGACCGCGCAGGCCTGGGTGTTCGGCTCGGCGCCGAAGCGGGTCGAGGCACCGGAGAAGATCTTCGACTGGGTCGAGAGCTGAGCGTGGGTCTCGAAGCCGATGACGACTTCGTAGCCGCGCACGAGGAGGGAGGCGGTCATGGGGCGGGTTCTTCCGGGAGGGCGCGCCGGCCGGGTGTCGGCACGCGCAAAACGGAAATGCTACGGCATTGCACCGCCCAGCGTCGAGGCACGCCCATCGCGTGGTGCCGTCAGCGGAGAATCGCGCATCCCCCGCCCTGCCCGACGG
>JBEANV010000012.1:0-3377 GCA_041165285.1 Pseudomonadota bacterium
GACGAGGTGTATGCAAATTCGCTCGGTTTCCAGTTGGTTGCATTCGCTCTCACTCAACTGCCGTGGTGGCTGCTTGCACTTGTCGCTCTGCTTCTCACTGAGTTCTTGACAGTTGGTCGTCAGAGGAATTGATAAGCGGGATCGAAGGCCGCGCCTCGCGAGTTGCCTACAACGCACTACCTGGCCGCCTTCATGAGTTCGAGGCCCTTGCCAAGCATTTGATCGGCGAGCTGAGCGACGTCGACACCGCGGGCCCTCGCGCGCTCGAAGCACACACCCCGGGGTCACACAACAACCCCCCACCCTGGGGTCACCCCCACCCTGGGGTCAGGTCTCCCCTTTCCCCGAGACTGCAGCCATGAGCCGCCCCTTGCGCATCGAGTTCCCCGGCGCTGACTACCACGTCACATCTCGGGGTGACAGGCGCGAGCACATCTATCGCGACTATGCCGACCGGCTGTTGCAGCTAGAGGTGCTGGCGACGGCGATGGAATGGTTCGACGCCCAGGTGCTTGCCTACTGCCATAGGGGCACCCACTATCACCTGATGCTGCACACGCGCCAGGGCAATCTGTCGCAGTTGATGCGACATCTGAACGGCGTCTACACCCAGGCCTTCAACCGGCGGCATGGCCTGGTTGGACATCTGTTCCAAGGGGCGGTTCAAGGCGATCCTGGTTGATCGCGACGCCTGCTTGCTGGCGTTGTGCCGCTATGTGGAACGCAACCTGGTCGCGGCGGGTTTGGTGAAAGCGCCTGACGCTTGGCGCTGGTCGAGCTGCCAGGCGCACCTGGGTCAGATGCCCACCCCGCGCTGGCTCGATAGCCATGGGCTGTACGGCCACCTGCTGTATGCGTCCGGCCAAGTCATCTTGACGCCCAGCACGGGGCCGGCGTACCCCCTCAGGAAGCGGGCACCCAGCGGTGCGGCAGCAACTCGTCAACGCGACTGGCAGGGTGGGTCGGCAGTCGCTCCAGCACGTCCTTGAAGTACGCATAAGGCTCGTGCCCGTTGATGCGCGCCGAGTGCAGCAGACTCATGATCGCAGCGGCCCGCTTGCCCGCGCGCAGGCTACCTGCGAAGAGCCAGTTGCCCCGCCCGATGGCAATCGGCCTGATCTGGTTCTCCACCCAGTTGTTGGAGATCGGCACATCGGCGTCGTCGGCAAAGCGGGTGAGCTCGCCCCAGCGCTTGAGGCTGTAGTCAATCGCCTTGATCGTGGCCGAACCTGGTGGCACCAACTGTCGCTGCGCCAGCAGCCAGCGGTGGAAGACGGCCAGCACCCGCCGTGACTTGCGTTGGCGTATGCGTCGTCGTCCCTCGCTGGGCAGGTCTTCGATCTCGCGCTCGATCCTGAACAGCACCTGGTAGTACCGCAACGCCTTGCGGCCGACCTCGCTGCCGTGGTTGGCCCACAGGTCGTTGAATTTGCGCCTGGCGTGGGCCATGCACTGCGCCGAGGTCACGCCCTTGGTGGTGTTGGCGTTGTATCCGCTGAAGCCGTCGGTCACCAGCGTGCCCTGCCAAGCCTGGGGCGTGTCGAGCTTGAGGAACTCGCGCACGTTCTCGCCGGCACGGGTCTCGCTGAACTCGAACACCACGGCCTTGGTCGGGTTGGCGCTGGTGGTGCAGTACGACCAGATGTAGGCCTTGTGCGTCTTGCCGTCACGCAGGTGCTTGGGCTTGAGCATGGCCACCGGTGTTTCGTCAGCATGCAGCACCACATGACGGCGCAGCTCATCAGCCAGCGCCTGCACCAGTGGCTGCAGCTGTGCGCCGCATTCGCCCACCCACTGCGCCAGTGTCGACCGTGCGATCAGGTGGCCGGCGCGCTCGAAGATGTGCTCCTGGCGGTACAGCGGCAGGTGGTCCATGAACTTGGCCACCAGCAAGTGAGCCAGCAGCCCGGCTGTAGGGATCCCCTTGTCGATGACATGTGACGGCACTGGTGCCTGAACCAACTTCTGGCAGCAGCGGCACGCCCACTTGCCGCGCACATGGCGCTCCACGGTGAACACGCCCGGCTGGTAGTCCAGCTTCTCGGCCACGTCCTCGCCAAAGCGCTGCATCGGCTGCCCGCAGCCGCAGGTGGTGTCGGTGGGCTCGTGCGCCACATCGCGGCGCGGCAGGTGGGGTGGCAGCGGTGTGCGCTTGGGTTGCTTCTTCTCGGTCTTGTCCTTCTTGGCGTCAGCCTGTTCGCGCTCGATCTCGCGTTCGAGCTCGGCCAGGTCGGTGTCCAGCGTCTCTTCCAGCAGGCTGCGCTGCTCGGGTGCCAGGGTGCTGGCAAAGCGCTCGCTGCTGGCGGCGAACTTCATCCGCTTGAGCACCGCCATCTCGTGCGTGAGTTTGTCGATCAGCGCCTGCTTGAAAGCGATCTCGGCGTCACGCTGCTGGACCTGGGCCAGCAGCAACTGCACCGCCTGCCGCGTCTGCGGGTCCAGGGTGTCGAGTTGCTGCGCGCTGATCATGGACGTGATCTTGCCGCGCCGGCACACAGCGCGCATCGGCACATCCGGCAATTGCAGCCGGGCTGCCCAACCGCCTCAGATCACGCGGATGATCCCCGCATCGCCCAGCCGCTGCCACGGCAGGCCCAGCACCAAGGCATCAAACTGCGTGCGGGTCAGTTGCAGCGTGCTGGCCGTGTCGGTGGGCCACACGAACTTGCCAGCGTTGAGTCGTCGGGCGGCCAGCCACACGCCGATCCCGTCGTGCACCAGCACCTTCATGCGGTTGGCGCGCTTGTTTGCGAACAGGTAAGCATGGTGCGGATGCGCGGCGCCGAAGACCTTGACCACTCGGGCCAGGGCCGATTCGGTACCGGCACGCATGTCCATAGGCTCGCAGGCCAGCCACACCGCCTCGACGCGAATCACCGCAGCAACTCCCGGGTCCAGGCAGCGAAGTCCGCAGCTGCACTGGCCGGCCAAGTGACGGTCATCGTGACCGGACCTCGGCGCAGCTCGACGCGGATGTCGGCCGGCATCGGCGCGTCGATGGCCGAAGCCATCAGCGGCAGCGCGATGAACTCGCCTGTATTGGGGGCAACTGCCTTGCCCTCGCGGGCCAACTGCCGCCAGCGGTGCACGACGTTGGCATTGATGCCATGGGCCAGTGCCACCCTGGCAGCAGACGCGCCCGGCTCACTGCACTCGGCCACCACCCTGGCCTTCGTCGCCGCGTCGTACCGCCGCCGGGTCTGCTTCTTCTCGCTTGTCATCGTGTCCACCTAAGTTACGTGGACACGATCCTTACCGGCGCTTCGGCTCGCTTCAAGATGACTTCACCGGACGCATACTTTGGGAAGTGATTGTCAGCCGTTGAACCTGTTCGGTCAGTTGGAGCGGGAACCGAATGGACACCTTGCCGTCATCGG
>JBEANV010000013.1:0-3450 GCA_041165285.1 Pseudomonadota bacterium
GGTGCTGATGCCGCTGGCGAAGGGGGACCACGTCGGGCTGACGCTGGCGCTGGTCAGCACGCTGGCGGGGAACCTGCTGATCGTGGGGTCGATCGCGAACATCATCGTGGTGGACGCGGCCCGGCGATGCGGCGTCGTGATCGACTGGCGGCGGCACGCGCGCACGGGGGTGCCGGTGGCGGTGGTGACGCTGAGGATCGCGGCGGGGTGGCTGGCTGCCCAGGCCGGGGGATGACCCTGTCGAAACAGCGTCACCGCCCCGGTTCCAGCTCCATCACCAGCCGCACCCCCACCAGCGGATAGCGCGTCTCCGGCGAGTTCCAGTTGCGAAAACCGCAGCGCGCATACAGCGGCCACGTGTGCCACGACCCCCCTCGGCGCACGCGCACGTCGCCCGTCGCCGGCCCCTGGGGGTCATCAATCGGCGACTGGGCGTAGTAGTCGTCGGCGTGCCAATCGGCGGTCCATTCCCAGGCATTGCCGTGCAGGTCGTGCAGGCCGAAGGCGTTGGGCGGATAGCGGCCAACGGGCGAGGTGAAGGTGTGGCCGTCGTCGCCTTGCAGCGCGTGCGGGCGCCACTGCGGCCACAGCCGCGCCGCCGAGGTGTCGAAGACATTGGCGTGGCGAACCAGGCCCTGCGGGTCGTTGCCGTGGCCGTAACGGGTGTTGTCGGCGCCAGCGCGGCAGGCGTATTCCCACTCGGCTTCGGTCGGCAGCCGGTAGACGCGGCCCTCGACCTGCGTCAGCCAGCGGGCCAGCGCCACCGCGTCGTGCCAGGTGATGTTGACCACCGGGTGCCGGTCGTCCTGCGGGAAGCCAGGGTTGGCCCACGAGTAGCGCGGCGAGCGGCCCTCGAAGGCGTCGCGGCGGGGCGAGGTGTTCGGGTCGTAGGCGGGGTTGTGGCCGTAGCCGCCTGTGCCGTCGGCGATCGACTCCGGCACATGGCCCGACGCCGCGAGGAAGGCGCGGAACTGCCCGACCGTGACCTCGTGGCGGCCCATCAGGAAGTCACGGGTGAGGCGCACGCGGTGCCGGGGCGCCTCGTCGTCGAACTTGCCCAGCCGCTCGGCGTCGGCGGCGGGGAAGTCGCGGGCGAGCGCGGCGGGGGACTCGTCGCTGCCCATCCAGAAGGTGCCTGCCGGAATGCGGACCAGCTCCATGCCCAGCCGGTTGGCGCAAACTCGCACCCCCGGCGTGTCGCAGCTTGGCCGTGGCGAGGATGAGAGGCTGCCGCAGCCTGCCAGCAGGAGGACGGTCAGCGCGGCCGAGGGTCGAAGCGGGAACGGCATGGTGCGAATCCCCTGTTCATTCGCCGAGCACGACGCCTTCGCGCCGCGGGTCGGCTCCCCCGCGCCAGACCATCCGCCCGGCGTCGTCGCCCCGGCTGATCGCCTGCAGCCCGCTGGTCATCTCCCCCTCGCGCACCTCGTGCCCGCGCCCCTTCAGCGCCTCGACCACCGCCGCCGGAAACCGCCCCTGCTCCAGCACCACCGGCCCGCCCGTGGTCCCGAAGTTCGGCAGGTCGATCGCCTGCTGCGGCGTCAGGCCCCACTGCAGCACGCCGTGCAGCGTCTTGGCCGTGAAGTGGATGATCAGCGCCCCGCCGGGACTGCCCCCGGTCATCACCAGTTGCCCCCGGTCGTCGAACACCAGCGTCGGCGACATCGACGAGCGCGGCCGTTTGCCCGGCTCGACGCGGTTGGCGATGGGGCGGCCGGCCGCGTCCGTCGGCAGGAAGCTGAAATCGGTCAGCTCGTTGTTCAGCAGGAAGCCGCCCACCATCTGCCGCGCCCCGAAAGCGTCCTCAATCGTCGTGGTCATCGAGACGGCGTGGCCTTCGCGGTCCACGATGCTGAGGTGGCTGGTGCCGTGTTCGACCTGCTCGGGCATCGGCGCGAGGCTGGTGCGCACGCCGCCCGGGGTGCCCGGGGCCACGGCGGGCAGGCGCTGCGGGCCGATCAGCCGGGCGCGTTCGCGCAGGTAAGCCGGGTCGAGCAGGCTGCGCCAGTCACCGCCCGGTGCTGCCACGAAATCCGGGTCACCGACGTACTGCGCCCGGTCGGCAAACGCCAGCCGCGACGCTTCCAGGTAGGTGTGGAGCCAGCCAGCGGACGGCAGCCCGGCGCCTGTCAGTGGCTCGCGGGCCGCGTCGGTCTGGCCGAGCATGCCGAGGATCTGGCCGATGGCGATGGCCCCGGAACTCGGCGGCGGAAAACCGCAGAGCGTCCACGTCCGGCCGCCCGCCGCGTGGTCATGGCACAGCGGCGGGCGCTCCTTCGGCTGGTAGCGGGCGAGGTCGTCCAGCGTCATCCGGCCGGGGTTGGTCGGGTGGCCCTGCACCTTGGCGACGATGGCCTCGGCGATGGCCCCTTCGTGCAGGGCGCGTGACCCGTCGCGGGCGATGCGGCGCAGCACGTCGGCCAGCGCGGGGTTTTTCAGGGGTTCACCGAGCGGCACCGGCTGGCCGCCCCGGTAGAAATAGGCGGCGGCGACGGGATCGTGTTTCAGGTAGCGGTCGGCCATCAGCAGCGTGTGAAGCCGTGGGCTGACCCTGAAGCCGTCTTCGGCCAGCCGGATCGCCGGTTCGAACAATGCGGCCCACGGGAGCTTGCCGTGCTGCTGGTGCGCCATCTCCAGCATCCGCACCGTGCCCGGCACGCCGACCGAGCGCCCGCCGACCACCGCGTCGTGGAAGCTGGCGGGGGGCTTGCCGTCCGGGCCGAGGAACAGCCGCTCGTCGGCCGCCGCCGGTGCCGTTTCGCGACCGTCGTAGGCGCGCACGCGCTGCCCGTCCCAGTGCAGCAGAAAGGCGCCACCGCCGATGCCGCTCGACTGCGGCTCGACCAGCGTCAGCACCATCTGCACCGCGATCGCCGCGTCGATCGCCGAGCCGCCGGCCTTCAGGATCTGGTCGCCCGCGTCGGTGGCGAGCGGGTTGGCGGCGGCGACGGCGTGGCGCGGGTAGGTCCAGCCGGGCTTGGCCTGCAGCGTGGAGGCGATCTCGGGCTGCAGCAGCGGCGGTGGGGTGTAGCGAAAACCGCCCGCGGGTGGGGTGGCGGTGGTGCTGCAGCCGGCGAGCAGCACCACGGCAAGACTGGCGACGAAGGCGTTGGCGGGACGGTTCATCCCTGCATCGTGGCACGGGATCGACCAGTTCGGGGGCGGGGTTCGCCCGGTGGCTGGTCGTTTGGCCCGGTCAGCGCGGGGCCAGCCGGATCGCGCCGTCCAGGCGGATCACCTCGCCGTTGAGCATCTCGTTGGTGACGATCTGATGCACGAGCTTGGCGTAGTCGGCCGGCGTGCCCAGCCGGCTCGGGAACGGGACACCAGCGGCCAGCGCGTCCTGCACCTCCTGCGGCATGCCGAACAGCATCGGCGTGCCGAAGATGCCTGGCGCGATGGTCATGCAGCGGATGCCGTTCTTCGACAGGTCGCGCGCGATCGGCAGTG
>JBEANV010000014.1:0-3543 GCA_041165285.1 Pseudomonadota bacterium
TGGGCACGCTCGAATACCACCAGGAGCACCTGCCGATCGGCCTCGACGCGCTGACCGCACAAGGGCTGTGCCTGACCGCCGCCCGCGCACACGGCGGACTCGTCTGCCCGCCGCTGTACTACGGCACCGGCGGCGACCACGGCGAGATGCCCTTCACCGTGATGATGCCGGCGCGCACCGAGATCGAAGGGCTGCTGCGGCAGTCGCTGGCGCGCTTCGAGGCGTCCGGCGTGCGGCTGGCCGTGCTGATCAGCGGGCATTTCGCGCCGGACCAGGTGGCGATGGTCGAGGCGCTGGCCGCCGAGTGGAACGCCCGCCAGGGGCCGATGCGCGTGCTCGGGCTGGCGATGGACATGTCCGGGCGCGATCCGGCGGTGCCGATGAAGCCCGACCACGCGGGCCTGTTCGAGACCACGCTGCTGGCCTCGTTCTGGCCGGAGACGGTCGAGGTGTCCGCGCTGGCACCGCTGGACCCTGCCGTGGATGTCGATCAAGGCCGCAGCCCGTATGGGCGGCAGCGGCTCGATCCCGCCCATCCGCTGTGGAGCATTTTCGGCGCCGACCCGAGGCGCTATGACCCGCAGGACTGCGCACCGCTGCAGGCCGCGATGATGAATTGGTTCAACGGCCGGGTGGCCGCTGCCTGTACAGAGTTTTCAGAGTACGCACAGTACGGAGATGCACGATGAAGCTGGGTTTTGTGTCCGACAGCCTGGGCGGGATGCCGCTGGATGACTTGCTGGACCAGGCCGTGCGCCTGGGCGTGTCCGGCATCGAGGTCAACACGGGGGGCTGGTCCACCGCGCCGCACTTCAACCTGGCGGCAATGAAGGACGATGCCAGCGCCCGCACCGCGTTTGCCAGGAAGTTCAGCGACCGGGGGCTGGAGATCATCAGCCTGAATGCCAACGGCAACCCGCTGCACCCCACCGACCGGGCGCAGGGCGTGTGCCTGGAGGACACGATCCGCGTGGCCGGCGAGATGGGCATCACGACGGTCTGCACGATGTCCGGCCTGCCGGCGGGCGGCCCCGGCGACACGATGCCGAACTGGGTCGTCGCGTCCTGGCCGCCGGAGACGCAGACCATCCTGAAGTACCAGTGGGACGACGTGCTGCTGCCGTACTGGGACCGCATCGCCACGCTGGCCAAGTCCTGCGGCGTGGAAAAGATCGCGCTGGAGTTGCACGGCAGTCAGTGCGTCTACAACGTGCCCAGCCTGCTGCGCCTGCGCAAGGCGGTCGGGCCGGTGATCGGCGCCAACCTGGATCCGTCGCACCTGTTCTGGATGGGCGCCGATCCGCTGGCCGCCATCGACGCGCTGGGCGAGGCGGTCTACCACGTCCACGCCAAGGACACGCTGCTGAACGCGCCGGTGCAGGCCGTCACCAGCTTGCTGGAAAACGGCAGCCTGACCGACATCCCGGCGCGCGCCTGGTCCTACATCACGCTGGGCCACGGACACGGCGAGGTCTGGTGGCGCCAGTTCACCTACCGGCTGCTGATGGCCGGCTACTCTGGCTGGCTGAGCATCGAGCACGAGGATGTGCTGCTCAACTCGCTGGAGGGGCTGGAGATGTCGGTGCGGCTGTTGCAGGGTGTCATGCCGACCCGGCCGGCGGACTTCAAGCCGCAGGCGATCTGAGCGACATCCGGGCCCATGCAAGCCTGCTTGAACGAGAACACTGCGCTGGACGGTCCGGCCCTGCTGCTGCAGATCCAGACCCGTCTGCCGGAGCTGAGCCCGATCATGCGGTCCATCGGCCGCTACTGTGTGCGCATGCATGCACGGCTGCACCTGATGTCCATCGACGAGGTCTCGGACCTGTGCGGCACGGTCCCTTCGAGCGTGGTGCGTTTCGCGAGGCTGTTCGGGCACAGGGGTTTCCACGACTTCAAGCTGGCCTTCCTGGACCCTCCATCGAGGGCACGCGATGCGGTCAACGACCAGGCCGCGCCGCGCTCGACGCTGCTGAGCAGTCTCGACGAAGACGTGTACCAGTTGTCGGAACTGCGCCTCCTGATCGAGGACGATGCCTTCCAGATCGCCCTGGCCTGGATCCGCGAGCAGCCCCGGCTGACGCTGACGTTCCAGGGCGAACTGGACCGCCTGGTCGCCATGCACCTGGGCGATGCCCTGCAGCGTCTGGGCAAGTGCGTGCTGCTGGCCGACCCTTGCCAGCTTCGTGCGCACCAGGCACACCGCGCCGACGGGCAGGGCACCTGCATCTGCCTGGACCTGGAGCGGCCCCGGCTGCACGCGGAACGTTCGGTCGATGCAGGCCACCTGACCGGCTTCGACGGCCACCAGGTCCACCTGCTGGGCACCGACCGGTTGCGCGGCGCGACCGTTTCCGCGCAGCAACTGACCCTGCCGGTGTTCGGCAGCACGCAGGGGCGTCGCCTGCAGAAGGCGCTGTCGATCGCCGACACCATCGAGGCGGCATTGCATTGAAAGAATCAAGGAATCCCCATGAATCCGTTCAAGGTCGGTGTCATCGGCATCGGTGACATCAGTGATGTCTACATCGCCAACCTGCAGCAGTACGGCGATCTCGTCCAGGTCGTGGCCTGTGCCGGCCGCAGCCTGGAGAAGGCGCAGCGCAAGGCGGCGCAGCACGGCATCCCGAAAGCCCATGCCGATGCCGCCGCGCTGATCGCCGATCCGGAGGTCCAGATCGTGCTGAACCTCACCATCCCGGCCGCGCATGCCGAGATCAACCTCGCTGCCCTGCGCGCCGGCAAGCACGTCTACACCGAGAAGCCGCTGGCCGCCACGGCGGCGGAGGGGGCGCAGATTCTGGCCTTGGCCCGCGAGCGCGGTCTCCATGTCGGCTGCGCGCCCGACACCATCCTGGGTGGGCGGCTGCAGACCTGCCGCCGCCTGATCGACGACGGCACGATCGGCGACATCGTCGGCGCCAGCGCCTTCGTCGTCAGCCACGGGCATGAGTCCTTCCACCCGAGTCCGGACTTCTTCTACCAGCCCGGCGGGGGTCCGCTGCTGGACATCGGGCCGTACTACATGGTGGCGCTGCTGTCGCTGCTCGGCCCGGCGACGCGCTGCTGCGGCATGGCACGGCGCACCTTCCCGACCCGCACCATCGGCAGCCAGCCGCGTCGCGGCGAGGTGATCGAGGTGGCGATGGACACCCACGTCAGCGGCAACATCGAGTTCGCCAGCGGCGCGATCGGTAGCTTCATCGCAAGCTTCGATGTGTGGGACTCCGAGCTGCCGCGGCTGGAGATCTACGGCACCAAGGGCACGATCTGCCTGCGCGACATCGACCCGGTCGATGGGCCCAACCTGTTCGGCGGCGAGGTGCTGCTGCGCACTTCCGAACAGTACCGCTGGACCACGCTGCCGCGCCCGGCAGTGCAACCCGAGTGGGTGACGGTGCCGATCGCGCACCGCTTCAACGAGACCAGCCACCGCGTCAACAGCCGCGGCATCGGGCTCGTCGACATGGCCTACGCGATCCGCGACGGGCGCGCCGAACGCGCGAGTGGGCAGATGGCGTTTCACTGCCTCGAACTCATGGA
>JBEANV010000015.1:0-4250 GCA_041165285.1 Pseudomonadota bacterium
GTCGAGAACCGTGTGCGCCAGAGCCTGCTGTCGTGGCTGTGGTCGTGGCTGTCGGACGACGCACGCACCTCGGGGCTGTACCGCGGCACCAAGGCGTGGATGGCGGTGCCGCTGAAGTCGCGCGAGGCGGTGATGGGCGTGCTGCGGGTGGACCACGAGGAGCCGGACTTCTTCGACGCGGAGCGGGTGCGCCTGCTCACCGCGGTCGGTAGCCAGACCGGACTGGCGATGCGCCATGCGCAACTGCTGTCCCAGCAGAAGGACCAGGCGGTGGTGGCCGAGCGCAACCGCATCGCCCGCGACCTGCACGATGCCGTGTCGCAGACGCTGTTCGCCGCCAACGTGATTGCAGGCACCCTCGGGCGGCTGGCGGCGCGGCTGGTCGAGATGGATCCGAACGCCGGTGCGCTGCAGCAGCAGGCCGAGGCGCTGGAGCGGCTCAACAAGGGTGCGCTGTCCGAGATGCGGCTGCTGATGTTCGAGCTGCGCCCGGACGCGCTGCAGCACCTGCCGCTGGCCGAACTGCTGCAGCACGCCATCGACGCGCTGGCCAGCCGCGGCACCATCGAGGTCTCGCACCGTTTGGCCCGCGAGGACCGGCTGCCCAGCGCCACCCGCGTCCAGCTTTACCGCATCGCGCAGGAAGCGCTGTCCAACATCGGTCGCCACAGCGGCGCCAGCCACGCCGTGATCGAATGGATCGTGCCCGAGCAGGGCACGGGTGGCCGGCTTCGCATCGCGGACGACGGACATGGATTCGATGCCGGCGTGTCGCCGCCGGGGCACTTCGGGCTGCGCAACATGGCCGAGCGGGCAGCCGAGATCGGCGCAACCTGGCACATCGCCTCGGGGCCGGACGAGGGCACTGAAATTCGGCTGGAACTCACATGACCCAACACGTTACTTCTTCGGCGCGCATCAGCGTCTTCATCGTCGATGACCACCCGATGATCCGTGCCGGCCTGGTGGGGATGATCGCGGGCGAGAGCGATTTTGTGTGTGTCGGCGAGGCGGGGCACGGCGCGGACGCCGTGCGCATGGTCCCGGCGCTGCAGCCGGATGTCGTGCTGATGGACCTGCTGATGCCGCAGATGGACGGCATCGAGGCCATCCGGCAACTGCGCCCGCTGGCGCCGCAGACCCGCTTCCTGATCCTCACCAGCCTGACCGAGCCGGGCGAAGTGCAGCGTGCGCTGGCAGCCGGGGCGGTCGGTTACCTGACCAAGACGGCGTCGGCGCACGAGCTGGTCAACACCATCCGCGCGGCGTATGGCGGACGGCGCGTGCTGTCGCCAGAGGCCACCGAGGCACTGATCAGCGTGTCGCACAACGCCGCCCCTGGCGCCGACCTGACCCAGCGCGAGCGCGAGCTGCTGGCGTACATGGCGCGTGGCCTGAGCAACCAGGACATTTCGGGCCAGCTCGGCATCGCGCTGCCGACCGTCAAGTTCCACATCACCAACATCCTCAGCAAACTCGGCGTGAGCAACCGCACCGAGGCGGTGCTGCTCGCCTTGCGCCACAAGCTTGTGCCGGCAGACCGGGCCTAGGCCCCACGGATCCTGATCCCCTGTCGATGCCTTCCTGCCTGAGACTCCCGGCGCTCGCTGTCCCTGCGCTGCTCGGCGCAGCGCTGGCCAGTTTCTCCACACTGGCTGCGCCGACGCTCGCCGGCTGCGAACTCTTTCCTTCCAGCGCCGTCTTCAATCAGCGGATCGACGACGTGCAGCGCTTTCCACCGCACGCACGCAGCGCCGCCTGGCTCAGTTCCATCGGTCTGGGCCGCAAGCTCCATGCCGACTGGGGCCGCACCGTTGATCCTGCGCAGACCGAGCGTTACTACGGCATCCCTTTCAACGTCGTAGATGGCATGCCGGCCATGACCCGCTGGCCGCTGGTGAGCCACGCCATCCAGGACGCCCGGGACTCGAACGGCCAGGGGGTGCCGACGGAGAGCGACTGCGCCGTTGGTGACCAGGGCACGCCCGCGATCCAGCGCGGCTGCGAGGCTGTGATCCCGTCGCGGCGGCGGTTTCCCTATCCGAACGAGGGCTTGCTGAAGGCCGAGCGCGGCGCCTGCAATGATCCGGCCACCTGTGGTGACCGCCATGTGCTGGTGCTGGAGCAGGGCACCTGCCGACTCTGGGAGAGTTACTTCACCTACCAGGTGAACGGCCGCTGGAGCGCCTACTCCACGGCTGCCTGGAACCTGACGTCGATGGACATGCGCCCGGACGGCTGGACGTCGGCGGACGCTGCGGGGCTGCCCATCCTGCCGCTGCTGGCGCGCATCGACGAGGTTGAGGCCGGTGTCATTCCCCACGCACTGCGTGTGACCTTCCGCGACGCGGTGCTGGACCGCCGCCACACCTGGCCCGCCAGCCACTCCGCCGGCACCACCCGTGCCGACGGCATTCCGTTCGGGGCGCTGCTGCGGCTGCGGGCCGACGTCGACATTCCTTTCTGGTGGACGGCGCAGGCCAAGGTGCTGGCGCGCGCGATGCAGAAGTACGGCCTTTACGTGGCCGACATTGGCTCGGACTTCTTCGTGCAGGGTGAGCCGGACGAACGCTGGGAGCGCCTGACGATCTGGCAGATCCAGCGCATGAAGCTCAACGACTTCGAGTTTGTCGACATCGGGGCCATCACGCGGCAGCCGCGCTTCAATCCGCGCTCGTACCAGGCGGCGTGGTGATCCCCGACCAAAGTCGAGGGCAAGGCCGGACCTCTGTCCGGTACCGGTCGGACCATGGTTCCCTACCATGCGTTGGCGAGCCGCACATCCTCCCCCCCGCGGATGGCTCGCAGGGAACTACAACTGACAGGGAGGGTCTTTTTTAAAAAGACAACTGTCGGGGGAATGAAAACGACGCGCAGACCGCAAAAGCGGCGGCGTCAGTGACGTCCGCGATGTCCTGCACAATCGCGCCGCAGGCGCACCACTGCGCCTGACGTGACCCGTGCCGGTTTCCGCTGAAGCGGTGGGTCATGCCGTGACCCGACTGCCGCAAGATGGACCAGACCACGATCGACTTTCTCCCGGGCGATGACGCCCTGACGCTGGCGCACTACGCCGAGCGTGCCTACCTCGAATACGCGCTCAGTGTCGTCAAGGGCCGGGCGTTGCCTGACGTCTGCGACGGCCAGAAGCCGGTGCAGCGCCGCATCCTCTACGCGATGCAGCGCATGGGCCTGACGACTTCGCGCAGCAACAGCGGCCAGACCAGCGGTGCCCGCCCGGTGAAGAGCGCCCGTGTCGTCGGCGACGTGCTCGGCCGCTACCACCCGCACGGCGACACCGCCGCCTATGACGCGCTGGTGCGCATGGCGCAGGACTTCGCGCTGCGCTATCCGCTCATCGACGGCCAGGGCAACTTCGGCTCGCGCGACGGCGACGGTGCCGCCGCCATGCGCTACACGGAAGCGCGGCTGGCCCCCATCTCGCGCCTGCTGCTCGACGAGATCGACGAGGGGACGGTCGAGTTCATCCCCAACTACGACGGCTCGACCGAGGAGCCGCGCCAGTTGCCGGCCCGGCTGCCGTTTGTGCTCCTCAACGGTGCGTCCGGCATTGCCGTCGGGCTGGCGACCGAGATTCCGAGCCACAACCTTCGCGAAGTTTCGGCCGCCGTGGTCGCGCTGGTCCGCGACGAGCACCTGAGCGACGACGCGCTGCACGCGCTGCTGCCCGGCCCGGACTACCCTGGCGGCGGCCAGCTCATCAGCAGCGAGAGCGACATCCGCGACGCCTATCGCACGGGCCGTGGTTCGCTGAAGGTGCGTGCCCGCTGGAAGATCGAGGATCTGGCGCGTGGCCAGTGGCAACTGGTCGTCACCGAACTGCCGCCCGGTGCGAGCAGCCAGCGCGTGCTCGAAGAGATCGAGGAGTTGACCAATCCCAAGGTCAAGACTGGCAAGAAGGCACTCACCCCGGAGCAGGTGCAGCTCAAGACGACTGTGCTGTCCGTGCTCGACGGCGTGCGCGACGAGTCGAGCAAGGACGCGGCCGTGCGGCTGGTGTTCGAGCCCAAGAGCCGCGCCATCGACCAGCAGGAGCTGATCACGACGCTGCTGGCGCACACCAGCCTCGAAAGCTCCGCCCCCGTCAACCTGACCATGGTCGGCGCCGACGGCCGACCGACGCAGAAGAGCCTGCGCCAGATGCTCGGCGAGTGGATCGGCTTCCGGCTGACAACGGTGCGGCGGCGCACCGAACACCGGCTGGCCCGCGTGCTCGACCGCATCCACAT
>JBEANV010000016.1:0-2513 GCA_041165285.1 Pseudomonadota bacterium
CGGTCTCGTAGACATGCTTGCGCCCGCTCATCACCGCGAGCCGGTGCGCGCCGAGCCGGCCGAGCCAAAGCGCGCCGTCGTGGCCGGCCACCGTCGAGACGGGGAAACCGGGCAGTTCGGCATAGGGGATGCGCTCGGCGTCCTGCAGCCGCGCCGTCAGCCCACCCCAGCCGGAGCCGAGCACGACGGCGATGCGGGGCGGCTGGTCGGCGCAGCGGGGGCGGAGTCGGTCGAGGGCGGTGTCGGTCATGTCAGGTGGTCCGGGCCGAAGCTGTGTGGCAGCAGGTCATCGAGGGTGAACCGGGCCAGTGCCCGCTGCGGATCGGCGATCAGGATCGGCAGGTCCGCCGCGCCGAACTCGCGCAGCTTCTGCCGGCAACCACCGCACGGGGTCACCAGCGCGCCACCCGCGTCGCCGAGCACGACCACCGCCCGCAGCCGCCGCCCACCCGCCAGCACCATCGCCGACAGCGCGCCCGCCTCGGCGCAGACGCCCTGTGGATAAGCGGCGTTCTCGACGTTGCAGCCCGCGTGCAGCCGGCCGTGTTCGTCGAGCACCGCGGCGCCGACCAGGAAGCGCGAGTAGGGCGCGTGCGCCTGCAACCGTGCGGCACGGGCGGCGTCCATCAGCGCGTTCCACGGGAAGTCGTTCAGTTCCAGTGGGTTCAACGGGTTCGGCGCCATGTTCAATGCTCCTTCAGATACGCCCGCCCCAGCGCCTGCGGCGCCACCGACTTGCCGATGAACCCAGCCAGCAGCACGACCGTCAGCAGGTAGGGCAGCGCCTGCACCGCCTGCACCGGCACCTCGCCGACCATCGGCAGGCTCACCCCCTGCAAGCGGATCGCGATCGCGTCCAGCGCCCCGAACAGCAGGCAGGCCCACAGCGCCCGCACCGGGTGCCACTGGCCGAAGATCATCGCGGCCAGCGCCATGAAGCCGCGTCCTGCGGTCATGTTCGGCACGAACGAGGCGTTCTGCGCCAGCACGAGGTAGGCGCCGGCCAGCCCGCAGAGCATCCCGTTGAGCGTCAGCGCCGCATAGCGCAGCCGCGCCACCGACACGCCAGCCGCGTCCACCATCGCCGGGTTCTCACCGACCGCCCGCAGGCGCAGGCCGAAGCGCGTGCGGTAGACCATCCACCAGACGGCCGGCACCAGCGCGAGCGCCAAGTACACCAGCGCGTTGTGGCCGAACAGCGCCGAGTCTGCCATCGACGGGAACACCGCCCGGATGCGCACCGCGTCGCTGACCGGTGGCGTCTGTCCCCCTTGCCTGAACCACGCGATGCCGAGCACGGCGGTCAGCCCGGCGGCGATGATGTTGATCGCCACGCCCGACACCACCTGATCGCCCTGGTGGCTGACACACGCCAGCCCGTGCAGCCATGACAGCACGACCGCCACGCCCATCGCCGCCAGCAGCGCCACCGCCGTCGAGCCGCTCCACACGCCGACCGTGCCGGCGGCGAAGGCGGCGAAGAGCATCTTGCCCTCCAGCCCGATGTCGATCACCCCAGCCCGCTCGGACAACAACCCAGCCAGCGCACACAGGATCAGCGGCGCCGCGACCCGCAGCGTGGAGGCGACCAGCGCCCCGATCAGCGCCTCATCCATGGGCGGCTCCCTGCTTCTGCACCATCCGGCCGAACAACAGCCGCGCCACCCGAGGCGCGATCACATACGCCATCGCGCCCGAGAACAGCACGATGAAGCCCTGCAGCGTCACCACCATCTCGCGGCTGAAGCCCGAGACCTCGAAGGCCACCTCGGCCCCGCCCTGGAACAGCGCGCCGAACAGCAGGCTCGCCAGCAGGATGCCGACCGGGTGATTGCGCCCCATCAGCGCCACGGCGATGCCGGTGAAGCCCGCGCCGCCAACGAAGTCGAGCTGCAACCGCCCGGCCACGCCCGCGATCTCGTTCATGCCGACCAGCCCGGCCAGCGCGCCCGACAGGCCCATCGCGATCAGCACCTGGTGTTTCGGCTCGATCCCGGCATACGCGGCCGCCCCTTCGCTGGAGCCGACCGCCCGCAGCCGGTACCCCGCCCGGCTGCGCCACAGGAACAGGTACACCGCGCCCGCCGCCAGCAGCGCCAGCACGACGCTCAGGTTCAGCGGCGAAGACGGCCACTCGATGCCCAGCGCGCCCAGCAGCTCGTGCATGGCCGGCAGCTTGGCCGACGCGGCAAACGACTGGCTCTCCACCGACATCGACCCCGGCGGCTTGAGCTTGTTGACCAGCAGGTAGACCAGCAGGCTGCTGGCGAGGAAGTTGAACATGATGGTGGTGATCACGACGTGGCTGCCGCGGTACGCCTGCAGGTACGCCGGCACCGCCGCCCACACCAGCCCGAACAGCGCCCCGCCCACCAGCATCAGCGGCAGCACGACCACCGCCGGCAGGTGCGGCCCGAGCCACAGCGCCACCAGCCCGGTGCCCAGCCCGCCGAGGATGGCCTGCCCCTCGCCGCCGATGTTGAACAGCCCGCCGTGGAAGGCGACCGCCACCG
>JBEANV010000017.1:0-2642 GCA_041165285.1 Pseudomonadota bacterium
GCGCCGATGACGCATTCCGCCGGCTTCCTGTCGTTGCCGGCCACGGCGCGCGGGGGCACCGTCGTCGTGCTGACCAAGCCCGACCCCGGTGCGCTGCTCGACGCGATCGAGCAGCAGGGCGTGACCGAGCTGTTCCTGCCGCCGACGGTGATCTACCGCTTGCTGGAGACGCCGGGCATTCGCAATCGCAAGCTCTCATCGCTGCGCTACTTCATGTACGGCGCGGCGCCGATGTCGGTGGGCAAGCTCAAGGAAGCGCTGGATGTTTTCGGGCCGGTGATGTTCCAGGGCTATGGACAGACCGAGGCGCCCGGCGGCATCGCGATCCTGCGCCCGGGCGACCACTTCGTCGACGGCCAGGTCGCGCCTGACGAGCGCCTCTCCGCGTGTGGTTTGCCCTCAGTGCTGAACGCGCTGGCGATCATGGACGACGAAGGCAAGCCGCTGGCGCAGGGCGGCAGCGGCGAGATCTGCGTGCGCGGCGACATCGTGATGAAGGGCTACTACAAGCAGCCCGACAAGACCGCCGAAAGCATCATCGACGGCTGGCTCCATACCGGCGACATCGGTCACCTGGATGCACACGGCTACCTGCACATCACCGACCGCAAGCGCGACGTGATCATCAGCGGCGGCTTCAACGTCTACCCGAGCGAAGTCGAGCAGGTCCTGTGGACCCATCCGGCGGTGCTTGACTGCGCCGTGGTCGGTGTGCCCGACGACAAGTGGGGCGAAGCGGTCAAGGCCGTCGTCGAGCTCAAGCCGCAGGCGCAGGTCAGCGCCGAGGAACTGATCGCCCTGTGCAAGGAGCGGCTCGGGTCCGTGAAGGCACCGAAGAGCGTGGACTTCGTGAGTTCGCTGCCGCGCAGCCCGGTCGGCAAGGTCCTGAAGAAGGACATCCGGGCCCCCTATTGGCAACAAGCGCAGCGCAGCATCTGATGAGCACACCCTCTCTCGAACTGCCGGCGGTCGTCGTCACCGGCGTGTCCAGCGGCATCGGCCTGGCGATCGCCGAAGACTTGCTGCGCCGCGGCTACCGCGTTTTCGGCAGCGTGCGCCGCGTGGCGGATGCCGACGCACTGGTGGCGAGCTGGCGCGATGCCTTCGTGCCGCTGGTGTTCGACGTGACCGACACGCAGGCCCTGCCGCAGGTGGTGGCGCAGGTGCAGAGCCTGCTCGGCCAGCGCGGCCTGAAGGCACTGGTCAACAACGCCGGCATCAGCTTTTCCGGGCCGCTGCTGCATCAGCCCCTCGACGAAATACGCCAGACTTTCGAAGTCAATGTGTTCGGCCTGCTGGCCGTGACGCGCGCGTTCCTTCCACTGCTCGGTGCCGGCCCGGACTCAGGCTTGCCGCCGGGCCGGATCGTCAACATCGGATCGGTCTCGGGCGCCATCACGGTGCCCTTCATGGGCAGCTACTCGGCGTCCAAGCACGCAGTGGAGGCCTTGACGCAGGGTCTGAGGCGCGAGCTCAAGCCGTACGGCATCGAGGTCGCGGCCATCGAGCCGGGCTTCATCCGCTCGCGCATGTTCGACAAGGCGGTGGCCTCGAACAGCAACGACCGATATGGCCAGACCGATTACGGCGCCGCGTGGCAGCAGTTCAACCGGTCCCTGGTCGAGCAAGAGCGTTTGGCCCAGACGCCCGAGGTGGTCACGCGTGCCGTGATCCATGCGATCGAGTCCGCCAAGCCTCGCACACGTTATCCCCTCGACAAGCTCTGGCGCATCGGCCGGCTGCTGCCGGACCGCGGCTTCGACAAGCTGATCTTCAAGGCCCTGGGCATCGACCGCCTGATGCTGCCGAAACCACGGCACTGAACGTCCCGGGTGTTGCGGGTTCCTCATCGAGATTGATTGCATCGACATGACCTCTGCCTTGTCCTTCTCGCGCCGCAGTGCGCTTGCTGCGCTCGCATTGGCCGCGGCGTCGGGTCGCTTGTCGGCTCAGAACACCGCGCCTGTCCGTTTGATCGTCGGCGTGCCCCCCGGCTCGAGCACGGACGTGGTCGCCCGAGTGGTGGGCGAGGCGCTCGCAAAGTCCCTGGCACAGCCGGTCATCGTCGACAACAAGGCGGGGGGTTCCGGAAGCATTGCCACCTCGGCGTTCCTGGCCGCGCCGCACGATGGACAGACCTGGCTGATGGCCGTGAACGGCTTCTTCTCCGAGGCGCCGCACACCGTCAAGTTGAGTTTCGATCCGCTGAAGGACGCGAAGCCTCTGGTGGAAATCGGCGGTGGCGGGCTCGTGCTGGTCGGCGACCCGAATCTGCCGGCGAAAGACATGCGCGAGCTGGTGTCCTGGGCGCGCACGAACAAAGGCAAAGTGTCCTTTGCCTCCTACAGCGCCGGATCGCTCTCCCATGTCCTGGGGCTGCTGCTGAACAAGGCGGAAGGCCTGGACATGCTGCATGTTCCGTACAAGGGCTCACCGCCGGCGTTGCAAGAGATCAGGGCCGGCCTGGTCCATGTCATGTTCGATGCGCCGCCGAGCTCGCTGCCATTGATCCGCGCCGGCAAGTTGCGCGCGTTTGCAGTGACATCGCCGCAGCGCATGGCAGCGCTGCCGGACGTACCGACGCTGGCCGAACTTGGCTACAAGGACATGACGCGGTCGGCCTGGCTGGGCGTGTGGACCAC
>JBEANV010000018.1:0-9716 GCA_041165285.1 Pseudomonadota bacterium
GGGCGACAGCGGCGCCGGACAGCTCGCCAAGATGGTCAACCAGATCTGCATCGCCGGCCTCGTGCAGGGCTTGTCGGAGGCGATTGCTTTCGGACAGAACGCCGGGCTGGACATGCAGCAGGTGCTCGACGTGATCGGCAAGGGCGCAGCGCAGAGCTGGCAGATGGACAACCGCGGCAAGACGATGGTGAACGGCCAGTTCGACTTCGGCTTCGCGGTGGACTGGATGCGCAAGGATCTGGGCCTCGTGCTCGACGAGGCCAGACGCAACGGCTCGCGCCTGCCGGTGACGGCGCTGGTGGACCAGTTCTACGCCGAGGTGCAGGCGCTGGGTGGCCGACGCTGGGACACCTCCAGCCTGATCAAGCGCCTGCGTTGATGCGGGGCAAGGCCGCCGCTCAGCGGCCCTTGATGTTCTTGAGCTGTTCGGGTGTGATCACCTCGACCAGCCGCACCACTTTCACGACACCGGGCACCGCGCGTGCCAGACCGATGGCACGGGTGGCCTCTTCCTCGGTCACACGGCCCATCAGGTAGACGACGCCGCGTTCGGCCACGACCGTGAACGCATTGGTTGACAGTCCGGCCGTGTCGACGAAGGTGGCCTTGATCTTGCCGACCAGCAGCAGGTCGCGCGAGCGGTCGCTGGTGGAGGTCGGCCACATCACGGCGAGGTCGTTGACCACCGATTTCACGCCATCGATCTTGGTGATGGCCTGCTCGATGGACGCCTTGTCCGCCTCGTTGTAGACCTCGCCCGTCAGCAGCACCTGGCGCTGGTAGCTGGTGACGTTGACGTGCGAGCGATCTCCGGCGGTGGCGCGGACGCGCTGGCCGGCTTTCAGCTCGATGGTTTCGTCCTCCAGCTGCACGCCCGAGCTGCGCCGGTCGGTCACGACCATCGCTCCGCCCATGGCGGCGCCGCCCACCAGCAGCGGCGCGCAGCCGGTCAGCGAAACGCACAGGGCCGTGGTGGCGATCAACGCCGCCAGTGCGGTGGACAGGCGGGGGGTATTCGACAGAACCATCGGGTCATTCTCCAAGCAGGGAAACATCGACCGCGTCGCACAGGCAGTGGATCACCAGCAGGTGTACCTCCTGGATGCGCGCCGTGCGGTCGTGCGGAACGCAGATGTGGATATCGCCTTCGTTGAGCGCGTTGTTGACCTTGCCGCCGCCTTTGCCGGTGAGCGCCACGACGACCATGTCCTTCTGGTGTGCGGCGCCGATGGCTTCGAGGATGTTGGCCGAGTTGCCGCTGGTGGTGATGGCCAGCAGGACATCGCCCGGCTGACCCAGCGCCTGCACCTGCTTGGCGTAGATCTGGTCGAAGGCGTAGTCGTTGCCGATCGCCGTCAGGATGGAGGTGTCGGTGGACATCGATAGCGCGGCCAGGCCCGGGCGCTCGCGCTCGAAGCGGCCGACGAACTCGGCGGCGAAATGCTGTGCATCCCCCGCAGAGCCGCCGTTGCCGCACGCGAGCACCTTGCCGCCCGAGGTGATCGCGTTCAGCAGCACCTGAGCCGCTTCGCTCACGGGGCGCGTGAGCACCTCCGCGGCGGCGTATTTCAGGTCGGCGCTGTCGAAAAACTGTTGCTGTATGCGTTGCTCAAGCATGGCCGATGATATTCCAGCCAGATGAGCGTTCGATTGAGCCCCCGATTTCAGCCCGCATCGAAGGCCGCAACCAGCCACGTCAGCGCATCACCGTCGATGGCAACCACATCGAACCGGCAGGGTGGCCAGGTCCGGCAATGGCGTTGCAGGTAGTGGCGCGCGGCGTAGACGATCCGCGCCTGCTTGGGGCGTGTCACGCTGGCTGCTGCGCCGCCGTGGTCGAAGCGTGCGCGCTGGCGGACCTCGACAAAAACCAGCGTGCCCTCGCGGTCCCGGTCGCGCATGATCAGATCGACCTCGCCAGCGCGCGCCGAGGGACCGGCGGCGACCCGATAATTGCGCTGTACCAGCACGAGTCCCTGCTGCTGCAGGTGCGCCAAGGCGCGTTCCTCGCCGGCGTCGCCGATGTCTTTCCTGTCACCGCCCTTGTCACCGCGATTGCCGCCTGTGAGCCTCGATACCATCGTTTCCCCCCTGATCCTGCAAGCCGCCACCGCGGCAGCGGGGCACCAGCAGCACCCCGCCTCGGCACTGTATGTCGTGGCGACCCCCATCGGCAACATGGCTGACATGAGTCTGCGCGCGATCCACGTGCTCTCGCTGGTCGATGCTGTGGCTTGCGAGGACACGCGGGTCAGCGCGGGCCTGCTGCAGCGCCTGGGGCTGCACCGTCCGCTGATCGCGCTGCACGAACACAACGAGGAATCCGCCGCCCCGCTGGTGATCGAACGCCTGGCCCGCGGCGAGCGCGTGGCCTACGTCAGCGACGCGGGCACGCCGGCCATCTCCGATCCCGGCGCGCGGCTGGTGGCAGCGGTGCGGATGGCGGGGTATCGCGTGGTGCCGCTGCCGGGCGCCAGCAGCGTGGTGACGGCGCTCAGTGCGGCCGGCGACGTGGCGGGCGGCGGGTTCCGTTTCGTCGGCTTTGTTTCACCCAAGGCGGCCGCGCGGGGACAGGATCTGCGCCAGCTTGGCACCGATCCCGGGACTTGCGTGCTGTTCGAGGCACCGCACCGCATCGAGGCGCTGGCTGACGCGCTGGCCGAGGTGCTGCCCACGCGTCGCCTGACGGTCTGCCGCGAGCTGACCAAGCAGTTCGAGGCCATCCACACGCTGGACTGCGCCGCCTTTCCCGCCTGGCTGGCGGCGGATGCGGACCACCGGCGCGGCGAGTTCGTGCTGGTGCTCCATGCCCGCGGGGCGAGCGAGACCGCACCGGACGATGCCGACACGGTTTCGACCGATCACCTGCTGCGCACGCTGATGGCCGAGCTTCCCCTCAAACAGGCGGTATCGCTGACCGCGCAGGTGACAGGCGCTCCCCGCAATGCCCTGTATGAACAAGCACTGGAACTGCGTCACCAGACTGGATCAGCGCCGGAAACCCCCGAATTGCGCGGAACTGTCGCACCGATCGACCTGCCACCGACGCGGCTGCCGGACCGCCGCGGCCGGGCTCGTCGTTGATACCGATTGGTATTTCCGCCGCGAGCACCCCAGAATGGGGCGGGACAGCAGAGTGGACAGCTTGCGTCGGGGGACGGTCGGCCATGTTGGAACAGGAACAAGTGCGCACAAACGCAGAAGCAGAGGCAGAGGCAGAGACCGGGACAGGGACAGAAGCCGAGGCAGGTGCGGCACGCAACGGGGCCGTGCAGCGGTCCCTGCTGCGGTGGCTGCTGGTGGCTGGGGGCTGTGCCTTGATGGCCAGCCTGTCGATTGGTCTGTCGTGCCGGGCGGTGGGCATGGCAACGCTTTGGTACGCCAATGCCTTTGGTGCCTGCTGTCTGCTGGCGGGGGGGCGTGCGCATTGGCGCTCGACGCTGGTCGCGCTGGCGGTCGGATTGCTGATCGCCAATGGGCTGGCAGGCGCGGATCTGCGGTCTGCCGTGCTGTACGCCGTGCCGAATCTGGGCGAAATGGCGCTGGGCGGCTGGCTGTTGGTCCGCAGTCCGGATTGGCACAAGATCCACCGCAGTCCGCTGGCGAGCTGGAGGATCTGGTGGCGGGCCGTGCTGCTGCCGGCGCTGCTCGGCGCCAGTCTGGCGGTGCTGCTGCTGGGGTCGACCGGGGCAGTCTCGCAGTCTGTCACGAACCTCTGGCTGACCTGGTTCGAGGGCAGCCTGATTGGCACGGCCGCACTGTTGCCCCTGGGGCTGGTGCTGGCCGCATGTGGTGCGGGGCGGGCGGTGTTTGTTCGGAGGCTGGTCAGCGCCGAATCGCTGACGCTGACGACACTCTCGGCCGCTGTGGCCGCACTGGCCTTGCCTTATCTGCCGTTTCCGTTTGTCTACCTCGGGCTGCCCGTGCTGCTGGCCGCCGTGCGGCTGACGTACGCGCATGTTGCCCTGCAGGTCTGGCTGGTTTCTCTGACGGTGGGGGCGACGATCGCGCGTGGCGGGCTGGTGCTGCCGCAGATCAGCGGCGACTGGCAGACGCTGCTGCTGCACCTGCCGTTGCTGGCTGCGCTGCTGCCACCGCTGCTGCTGGCGGCGGCGATGGAGTCGGCGCGCGGACGCCGGCGTGCCCTGGAGCGTGAACGTGAGCGCCTGCGGCAACTCTACGAGCGCACGCCCGCCATGCTGCACTCCGTGGATGCGGAGGGCCGCATCGTGGCCGTCAGCCAGCGCTGGCTGGAGCGGCTGGGCTACCCGGCTGACGAAGTGGTGGGGCGTCTGGCCACCGAGTTCCTGGATGAGACCTCACGCCGGCGCGTCCTCCACGAGATCTGGCCGGGCTTCGTGCGCACGGGTGAGCTTCGGGACATCGAGTTGCGCATGGTCAGTCGGGACGGGCAGCCGGTCGATGTGCTGCTGTCGGCCACCGGGGAGCGCGATGACCAGGGCCGCATGGTGCGCTCGCTGGCCATCGTCGAGGACGTCACCCGCAAGCGGCTGGCCGAACAGCTCGCCATGCAGTTCCAGCGCATGTCGGTGATGCTGGCCAGCATCGGGGATGCAGTGATCGGCACGGACGAGCGCGGCTGCATCGTCAGCTTCAACCCGGCTGCGGTGCAGATGACCGGCCGGACTGTCGAGCAGGCGATCGGGCAGTTTTATGCCATGGTGGTGCGGCGCTGTGATCTCGACAGCGGCGAACCGCTGGCCGACCCGGTGCTGGCCTGCCTGCATGACAAGGCCTGCGCCCGCGCTCAAGCGTCGCGGCTGCTGCACCGGGACGGCAGCAGCCGGGTGATTCGAGAGACGATCACGCCGATGCGAGACCCGGACAGCGGTGCGCAGATCGGCGCCGTCGCGACCTTCCAGGACACCACCACGGCGCACGACCTCGCCCGCACGCTGGTCCGGCAGACCCAGCACGACGCGCTGACCGGCCTGCCCAACCGCCTGCTGCTGCAGGACCGCTTGCAACAGGCGCTGCAACTCGCCCGGCGCACGGGCGGCTGTCTGGCGGTGATGTTCCTCGACCTCGACCACTTCAAGCTGATCAACGACCGGCAGGGCCACGACGTCGGCGACGAGCTGCTGCGCCGGGTCGCGCTCAGCGTGCTCGGCGCCGTGCGGGCCAGCGACACGGTCTGTCGGCTGGGGGGCGACGAGTTCGTGGTGCTGCTGCCGCAGATCAACGTGGCCGAGGATGCTGCCGAGGTGGCACGCCACGTTCTCGCGGTGGTGTCGCAGCCCTACCAGATCGGTGCGGCGAGTCTGTGCGTCTCGTTCAGCATTGGCATCGCCGTGTTCCCCGACGACGGTGAAGACGAGGTCACGCTGATGCGCCGCGCCGACACCGCCATGTACGCAGCCAAGCGCGAGGGCCGCAATGGCCTGCGCTTCCACCATGCGCACGACACCGATCTCGGTGCGCCCTGAGCGCCGCGATTTGCTGCGGCAAGGCGCTGCCGCGCTGGCGGCCGCCGGGCTGCTGAGGGCACAGATGCAGGTGGAGGTGCAGGCGCAAGCGCCGCTGGGCGTGGTGCGCATGCCGGCACTCTCGCCGCGGGTGCGGGTGTTGCGCAACGGGTTGCAGGTGGTGGTCCTGCAGGACGAGCGGGTGGCCGGACGGGCTGGAGCGGGGACTGCTGCGGTGCAGGTCTGGTACCGGGTAGGCAGCAAGGACGATCCGCCGGGCCGCTCGGGTTTTGCGCATCTGTTCGAGCACCTGATGTTCAAGCGCACGCGCCACCTCGCCGACGAGGCCTTCGACCGGCTCACCGAGGACGTGGGGGGCGAGAACAACGCCTTCACCACCGAGGACGCGACCGTGTTCCTCAACGCGGTGCCTGCCAACCACGTCGAGCGCCTGCTCTGGGCCGAAGCCGAGCGCATGGCGCAGCTTCAGGTCAGCGAGCCGCAGCTCCGCAGCGAGCGCGCGGTGGTGGAGTCGGAGTATCGGCAGAAGGTGCTGGTGGATCCCTACGGGCGGCTGTTCCACGGCATGGCACCGGTTTTCTGGCAGGTGCATCCTTACCGGCATCCGGTCATCGGGCGGGTAGACGAGCTGAATGCGGCCAGTCTCGACGATGTGCGCCGTTTCCACGCCACCTACTACCGCCCGGACAATGCGACCCTGATCGTCACCGGGGACATCGATCCCGTGCGGGTGGACGCCTGGGTGGACCGCCACTTCGGCCCGCTGGTGTCGCCGGGCGCACCGGTGCCGCGGGTGACAGTGCGGGAACCGCGCCGCGACCACGACCAGCAAGTCACGCTGGCCGCACGCCAGGTGCCGGCGCCGGCCGTGGCGTTGCTGTGGCAAGCCCCGGGCGCGGCCCATGCCGACGCGGCTGCGTTGCGCGTGGCCGCGGCGCTGCTGGGCGATGGGGACTCGTCGCGCCTCTCGGCCGGGCTGGTCGAGCGCACGCAGCGTGCCCAAAGCGCGGGATTCGGGGCCGATCTGCATGTCGATGCCGGCATGCTCAGCGCCTGGGCCATCGCGGCGGGGCCGTCCGTGGTCGGCCTGGATGCGCGACACGATCCGCGGCTGCCACTGCTGGAGGCTGCGCTGCTGCGCACCGTCCACCGCCTGGCCCATGGCCCCATCCCCATCAGCGAGCTGGACAAGGTGCGCACCCAGCTGCTGACCGAGGCGCTGGTGGCGCGCCAGACCGCCGAGGGCCGCGGTCTGGCCGTCGGCTGGGCCGTGGTGCGCCGGCAGGATGCGCGGGCGGCCGATGTCGAGCTGGCGCAACTGCAGGCCGTGCGGGCGGAGGATGTGCAGCAGGTGCTGCGCGCCTACGTGCTGGACACGCACCGGGTCACGTTGCGCTATGTCCAGGCGCCGGCTGCTCCGGGAGTTTTCCCGTGAAGCGGCGCACCTTCGGGCATTGGCTCGCCCGTGGTGGCGCCGCGGCGCTGGGCGTTGCCGCGGGGGGGTGTGCTGCCCCTGTGCCGAGGGTCGGGCCGGCGGTGGCGGCGGCGGGGCAGGTGGCCACCCGGGTGCCCGACGCGCCTGCGCCGGCTGCCGCTCCGCTGCTGCCTGAGCCCGGCCCGGCCGTGCCGCTGCACATCCCCGAGCGCACCGAAGAGGCGCTCGGTGACCACGGCCTGACGCTGATCGTCGCACCCCGGCCAGGTCTGCCGCTGGTGAGCGTGGCGCTGATGGTGCGCTGCGGGCCGGCGTTTGATTCACCGGGACGGCGGGGCACGGCCGAGCTGATGGCGCAGTTGCTGACACGGGGCGCAGTGCGGCGCGGCCGGCCGGTCGACGGCGTGGCGCTGGCCCGACAGGCCGAGGCACTGGGCGGTGCAGTTTCTGTCCGGGTGGACGACCGCCTGACCGTGCTGGAGATGACGGTACTGGCCCCGCGCGCGGCGGCGGCGCTGGCGCTGCTGTCGGACCTGCTGCGGCGTCCGGTGTTCGCTGCGACCGATCTGCTGTCCGTCCGGGCCCAGGCGCGCGACGCACTCGCACTGCGCATGCAGGATCCGGCGCAGCTCGCTGCGCTGGTCGCCCGCCGCACAGCCTGGGGTGCCGATCCCCAGGGCCGCGTGACCACGCCGGACAGCCTGATGGCGGTGCGGCGCGAGGACGTGGTGGCGCTGCACCGCCGCTGGGTGCGGCCGGACCGGGTGGCGGTGGTGCTGGCGGGCGACCTCGATGCCGCAGGCGCGCGCGAATGGACCCGGCCGGTGCTGGAGGACTGGCAACGGCCACCCGAACCGCTCCCGGGGGATCCCGTCGAGCCGGCCGCGCTGCCCTCCGAGCTGCTGCTGCCGCAGACCCTGCTGCTTCACCTGCCGGCCGCTGCCCAGACCAGCGTGCTGGTGTGCGCGCCGTTTGTCGGCGCCGAGGCGACAGACCACGCGGCCGGCGCGCTGGCCGCTGCAGTGGTCGGTGCCGGCTATTCGGCGCGGCTGAACCAGGAGGTGCGCATCCGGCGGGGGTTGTCATACGGCGTGACCGGGCGCATCGAACAGCAGCGCCTGACGGGCCTGTTCATCGCCTCGGCGCAGACCGACCACGCCCACGCCGCCGAGGTGGCCACGCTGATGCAGACCCAACTGCTGGCGCTGGCGCAGCAGCCGGTTGGCGCAGCGGAACTGGGTGCCCGCCGGGCTGCGCTGATCGGCGGCCTGGCCCGGCAGCTCGACACCACCAGTGGCCTGGTGGCCCGCATCGGCGAGGACTGGGCACGGGGCAGCACCCCGGCGCATCTGGCGCGCTGGCCGGTGCAGCTGGAGGCGGTCAGCCCGGCGCAGGTGCGGGCGTTTGCCCAGCGCCACTGGACACCGGAGCGGCTGCGGGCCGTCGTCGCCGGCCCCGCCGACCGTGTCTTCGCGGCCACGGCGCAGCCCGCTGGTGTGCTCCGGCTGGAGGCGGCCACCCTGGACCTCCGGCGCCCCGCCCTGGGGCGTTGAGCGGTTTCGGGGATCGGTGCCATGGTTTGCCGCGACAATCCCGGCCTATCCGACTTCACTGCCGCCTGAGCCCAAGATGCTGCGCATTGCCCTCGTCACCCCCATGCTGCCCGTTCCGCACGACCAGACGCGGGGCCGCTACATCCACGAAACCGCCCGCTCGCTGGGCAAGCTCGCCACGGTGAAGACGTTTTTCCAGACGATGCAGTACCCGCGCATCCCCGGGTTCAAGCCGCGCAGCTTCCTCTACGGCTCGGTCGGGCCGGACTACACGCTGGATGGCTGCGATGTCGAGGCGTTCACCTTCCCCGGCGTGCCGGTGGTGAGCCGCGGCTACAACGGCCACATCGCCAGCCTGGCGCTGACGCCGCGGGTGCGGCGCTTCCAGCCGGACCTGGTGCTGGCGTACTGGGTCTACCCGGATGGATTTGCCGCGATGCGCACGGCGCGGGCGCTGGGCGTGCCGTGCATCGTCGGGGCGCTCGGCTTGGACATCCATGTGCGCTCGGGTGTGAACGAGAAGATGACCCGCCGCACCATCGGCGGCATCGACGCGCTGCTGACGGTCAGCGAGGCGATGCGCCAGTACGCGATCCGCGAGTTCAGCGCGCCGGCCGAGCGGGTCCACACCATCATCAACGGCTTCAACACCGCGGTCTTCAAGCCGCTCGACCAGCCGTCGCTGCGCGCGAAGTGGGGCGTGAAACCAGACGAGAAGCTGATCGTCTACGTCGGCCGTTTCGTCGAAGCGAAGGGCATGCGCGAGCTGATCACCGCGTTCCAGCAGCTCGCCAAGGACGACCCCAAGGTGTCGCTGGCCCTCGTCGGTGACGGCGTGATGAAGGACGAGCTGATGGCGCTGGTGGCCTCGACCGGGCTGACCGAGCGCGTCCACCTGCCGGGCGGACAGGCCCCTGAGCAGGTCGCCGAGTGGATCAACGCCGCCGACGTGCTGACGCTGCCGAGCTGGAGCGAGGGCTATCCGAACGTGGTGGTGGAAGGCGTGGCGTGTGGCCGGCCGGTGGTGGCGACGGACGTGGGCGGGACGCGCGAGATCCTGCACGCGGACAACGGCATCCTCGTTCCGCCGAAGAACGCCGAGGCGCTGGCCAAGGCGCTGCGGCAGGCGCTGGACCAGCCGTGGGACCGCTTGGCGATCGCTGCCGCGATGAGCCGGACCTGGGACGATGTGGCGGTGGAGACGCTGGCGGTGTGCGAGCAGGTGGCGCGCGCCGGTCGTCGGCGCTGATGCCCGCCGCCGCGATTCGGCGCGCGGCTCAG
>JBEANV010000019.1:0-4901 GCA_041165285.1 Pseudomonadota bacterium
GGCCGCTGGCCAGCGCACGCGCCAACTCCAGCCGCTTGCGGTCGAGCAGGGTCAATCCGCCCGCAAGCTGGTTGGCCCTGGCGGACAGCCCGCAGTCGTCGAGGATGGCGGCGCAGCGGGCGTTGGCCGCCCGTTCGGACTGCTGGCCACCGAACATCGCCGCCACCAGCAGGTTTTCGAACGCCGTCATGCCGCCGTAGGGACGCGGCACCTGGTACGTCCGGCCGATGCCACGCCGACAACGCTGGAAGGGTGGGTCGCCCTTCAAGCGTTCGCCGGCGAACTGGAGTTCACCGCTCTGCAGCGCCAGATCCCCGCTGATCAGGTTGAACAGCGTGGTCTTGCCGGCCCCGTTCGGCCCGAGCACGCCGAGCACCTCGCCCGCGCGGACCTCGAAGCTGACCTCATGGAGGACACGGACCGCGCCGAAGGACTTGCCCAGTCCGCGGGCGACGAGGAGCGGTGTCGGCATCGGTTTCATGCTCCGGTGAGGTCAGATCAATTGCAGCTTGCCTTCGGGCACGATCAGCTTGCTCGCACTGTTGTCCACGATCCGCAGGTCGTATTTGTGCTTCTTGCCCTTGACCCACTGACCGCCCAGGATCGGCGTCTTGGAGATGTTGGGCGTGGGGCCGCCGCCGGTGAAGTTGACCGGGCCGGCCACCGTCGTCATGTTGGTTTCGGTGATGGACTGGCGGATGGCGTCGCGACTGGTCGGATCCTTGGCGCGCTTGAGCACATCGAGCGCCACTTCCCACAGGGCGTGTGCGTAGCCCAGCGGCTGGGTCCATTGCTTCTTGGTGGCGGCTTCCCAGTCCTCGGCGAGCTTGGCGCTGGTCTGGCCCGTCAGCGAGGACTTGAACGGGAAGGCGGGCGTCCACCACACCTCCGTGCTCATGCCCAACCCCAGTGCGCCCATGGCTTCGACGCCGGAAGGAAACAGCAGCGCCGCCGCGACCGTCACCACCTTGGGCTTGAACTGCTGCTGGCGGCACTGGGTGATGAAGGTCTTCAGGTCGGCCGGGTAGCTGATGCCGCCGATGATGTCCACGCCCGCCTTCTTGTACTCGGCAATCTGGGCCGAGAAGTCGTTGGTGAGCGGCTGGAAGGAACTCGGGATCACGGTCTGGAACCCGGCCTTGGTCACGGCGGGCGGCAGCCCCCATTCCTTGTTGCCCCAGGCTTCGCCATCGGCATTGCGCGGGAACAGCAGGCCCACCTTGCGGTTGGTCTGCACCGAATTCCACATGCCGGTGAAGCTGGCCAGCACGTCCTCCAGGCCCCAGAAGAAGTGGTAGGTCCACTTGAACGGCTTCTCGACCGAACCACCCCGCGGGAACACGAAGCTCTGCCACGGCGCCTGGCTGGACAGGCAGGGCACGCCGTTCAGCTCGCACTGGTCGGACACCGGGTTGATGGCGTCGGTGGTGGAGGCCGGCAGCATCAGGTGGATCTTCTCGTTGAGGATCAGGTTCCCCGCCAGTTCGGCCGCCTTGTTGGGGTTCGACTGGCTGTCGCGCACCAGCACCTCGACGGCGTACTTCGTGCCATTGATGGTCAGCCCGTCCTTGAGCAGCTCCTGGATCTTGGCGACGGTGTACTTGTCGGTCTCGCCGAACGGGGCCAGCGGGCCGGTGATCGGGCTGATGTAGCCGATGCGGATGGTCTTGCTCTGCGCCAGTGCCAGCGTCGGCAGACTGGCGGCAGCGGCTGCGGCGCCGAGGCCCCGGAGCACTTGGCGGCGGGCGGTGGACAGCGTCTCGGGGGTCGTGTCGGCGGCCGTGTCGAGCGTGTGCAGTGTGTTCTGGCTCATGGTGTCTCCTGCGGGGAAGAGACACCAGTCTAGGCACGCAGGCCCCCCGAGCCTTGCCCTAAACGGACACGATGCTTGCCTGAGATGGACCAGCGCACGCCTGGCTGAACGGCACCTGCACCACCTGCAGCGTCACATGGTCGATCCCGAAGCGGTCGTGCAATTGCGTGGTGGCGTGCTGCAAGAACGCATCGTCGGCACCACCGTCCGGCATGACGAGGTGGGCGGTCAGGGCGATGTCGGTGGTGCCCATCGCCCAGACGTGCAGATCATGGACCCGCGCCACGCCGGGCAGGGCGGTGAGCAGGGTGTCCACGGCGGCCAGGTCCACGCTGTCGGGCACGCCGTCGAACAGCAGGTGCAGCGACTGCTTGAACAGGCTCCAGGTGCCCCAGACGATCACGGCCGCGATCAGCAGGCTGACCACCGGGTCGATCCAGGCCCAGCCCAGCCACAGTGCCAGCCCGCCCGCCACCACGACGCCCGCCGACACCAGCGCATCGGCGGCCATGTGCAGGTAGGCGCCGCGCAGGTTGAGGTCGTGCTCACTGCCGCGCATGAACAGCAGCGCGGTGGCGGCGTTGATGACAATGCCCACACCGGCCACCGCCATCATGGTCGCGCCCTCGGCTGGCTCGGGGGACTGGAGCCGCAGCACGGCCTCCCAGCCCAGCGAGCCCATCGCCACCAGCAGCAGCACGGCGTTGACGAACGCAGCGACGATGCTGGCGCGCTTGCGGCCGTAGGTGTAGCGGCTGTCGGGGGTGAGCTTGCCGGCGAGTGCGCCGCCCCAGGCCAGCACCAGTCCGATCACGTCGCTCAGGTTGTGCCCGGCGTCGGCCAGCAGTGCCAGCGAGTTGACTTTCCAGCCGTAGAAGGCTTCGATCGCCACGAAGGCGATGTTCAGGCCGATGCCGATGGCGAAGGCGGCGTTGAAATTCGCCGGGGCGTGGTGGTGACCGTGGCCATGGTGGTCGTGATCTGCGTGATCGGCGTGGTCGTGGTGGTCGTGGGCACTCATGGGACGATCATAGGACGCCAGCGTGCCGATGGCCCTGTGGCAAACTCCGCCGCCTCTCGAACTGCCTCGCACACCGGTTTGGAACACGCACAACACGCTCACAAGATCCTCCAGCAGATCGCGGCCGAACTGAAGGCTCGCCCCGCCCAGGTCAAGGCGGCGATCGACCTGCTCGACAGCGGCGCCACGGTGCCGTTCATCGCCCGCTACCGCAAGGAAGTCACCGACGGGCTGGACGACATCCAACTGCGGGAGCTGGAGTCGCGCCTGGGCTACCTGCGCGAGCTGGAGGACCGACGCGACGCGGTGCTCAAGAGCATCGACGAACAAGGCAAGCTGACCTCTGCACTGCGCAGTGCCATCGAGGCCGCGCCGACCAAGCAGGAGCTGGAAGACCTGTACCTGCCATACAAGGTCAAGCGCCGCACCAAGGGCCTGATCGCCCGCGAGGCGGGGCTGGAGCCGCTGGCCGACAAGCTGTTCGCCGATCCGTCGCTGGATCCCAAGGCCGAAGCCGCCGCCTTCCTCAATGCAGACGCCGGCTTTGCCGACGCGCTGGCGGTGCTGGACGGTGTGCGCGATCTGCTGAGCGAACGCTGGGCCGAAGACGCGGTGCTGGTCAAGCAACTGCGCGAGTGGCTGTGGGTCGAGGGGCTGTTCAAGTCCAAGCGGATGGACGGCAAGGACGAGCACCACCCGGACGTCTCCAAGTTCCGTGACTACTTCGACTACGGCGAGCCGATCAGCCGCGTGCCCTCGCACCGGGCGCTGGCGGTGTTCCGCGGTCGCGGGCTGGACATGCTGGACGTGAAGCTCGCGCTGGCCGAAGAGCCTCAGGCGGGGCAGCCGTCGCTGGCCGAAGGCAAGATCGCCATCCACCTCGGCTGGAGCCACGCCAAGCGCCCGAGCGACGACCTGATCCGCAAGACCATTGCCTGGACCTGGAAGGTCAAGCTCAGCCTGAGCCTGGAGCGCGACCTGTTCACCCGCCTGCGCGAGAGCGCCGAAGGGGTGGCGATCAAGGTGTTCAGCGAGAACCTGCGCGACCTGCTGCTGGCCGCGCCCGCAGGCAAGCGCGTCGTGATGGGACTGGACCCCGGCATCCGCACGGGCGTGAAGGTGGCGGTGGTGAGCGACACCGGCAAGGTGCTGGACACCTCCACCGTCTACCCGCACGAGCCGCGCCGCGACTGGGAAGGTGCGCTGCACACGCTGGCCAAGCTCTGCGCGACGCACGGTGTCAACCTGATCGCCATCGGCAACGGCACCGCCAGCCGCGAGACCGACAAGCTCGCCGCCGACCTGATCAAGCGCCTGCAACAGCTCGCACCCGACCGCCAGATCGACAAGGTTGTGGTGTCCGAGGCGGGCGCTTCCGTCTACTCGGCGTCGGAGTTCGCGTCGAAGGAGTTGCCAGACCTGGACGTGAGCCTGCGCGGCGCGGTGTCCATCGCCCGCCGACTGCAGGATCCGCTGGCCGAGCTGGTCAAGATCGACCCGAAGAGCATCGGCGTCGGCCAGTACCAGCACGACGTGAACCAGAGCGAGCTGGCGCGCACGCTGGTCACCGTGGTCGAGGACTGCGTGAACGCGGTGGGCGTGGACCTGAACACCGCGTCGGCGCCGCTGCTGTCGCGTGTGTCGGGGCTGAGCGCGTCGGTGGCGGCGAGCATCGTGCGCTGGCGTGACGCGAACGGCGCGTTCCGCACCCGCAAGCAGCTTCTGGACGTGACCGGCCTCGGCCCGAAGACCTTCGAGCAGGCGGCCGGCTTCCTGCGCATCCGCGGTGGCGACAACCCGCTCGACATCACCGGCGTCCACCCGGAAACCTACCCGGTGGTCGAGCAGATGATCACGAAGACGGGGCGTCCGATCGGTGAGCTGATGGGCCGCAGCGACGTGCTCAAGACGCTGAAGCCGGAAGCGTTCGCCAACGAGAAGTTCGGCGCCATCACGGTCAAGGACATCCTCGCCGAGCTGGAAAAGCCTGGACGCGATCCGCGGCCGGACTTCAAGGTGGCGCGCTTCAACGATGGCGTGGAGGACATCAAGGACCTTGTCGAAGGC
>JBEANV010000020.1:0-5953 GCA_041165285.1 Pseudomonadota bacterium
GATCGTCGCGGTGTTCCTGCCGATCGGCTTCATGGGCGGGATCATCGGCAAGTTCTTTCACGAGTTCGGCATCACCATCGTGGCGGCGGTGCTGATCTCGATGTTCGCGAGCTTCACGCTCGATCCGATGCTCAGCTCGGTCTGGCACGACCCGGCGATCCACGACGACGGTGCACCGTTCCAGCCACGCACGTTCTATGACCACACGCTAGGCCGCGTCACGCACGCGGTCGATCGCTTTTCGCACGGACTGGGCGAGGTCTACCAGTCCGCGCTGCAGTGGTCGCTGCGCCACAAGCTGGCCACGGTCGGCATCGCGCTGGCCACGCTGGTCGCCAGCCTCGGGCTGGTGAAACTGCTCGGCTCGGAGTTCGTCCCCAAGGCGGACTACTCGGAAACCTTCGTCAGCTTCAACACCCCGGTCGGCTCGTCGCTGGAAGTGACCGAGGCCAAGGCACGCGAGGTCGAAGCCATCATCCGCGAGCGGCCGGAGGTGCGCTACACGCTCGCCACCATCAACACCGGGCAGGCCCAGGGCAAGATCTACGCGCAGATCTTCATCCGCCTCGTCGACCGCAAGGACCGCACGCTCAGCCAGGACCAGCTCACCGGCCCGCTGCGCGAGCGCCTGGCGCGCATCCCCGGCATCACCGTGACCCACGTCGGCCTGCTCGACGCCATCGGCGGCAACAAGCCCTTGCAGCTCTCGATCCAGGGCAGCGACCTGGCCGAGCTGCAGCGCCAGAGTGTGGCCATCGCCGAGCGGCTGCGCGCCATTCCCGGTCTGGTCGATCTGGACACCAGTGCCAAGCCGAACCAGCCGACGGTGGCGATCGACGTTCGGCGCGACGCTACGGCCGACCTCGGCCTGAGCGTGGGCAGCATCACCAGCAGCCTGCGGGCGCTGCTGGCGGGGCAGACGGTGGGCAACTGGCGCGCCAGCGACGACCTCAACATCGACGTGAAGGTCCGCCTGGCGCCCGAAGCCCGTGGCGATGCCCGCGACCTGCAGCAACTGCCCCTGCTCGCTGGCAACAACGCCGACGGCAGCGCCCGCATCGTCCGTCTGAGCCAGGTCGCCGAGGTGCGTGCCGACAGCACGGCCAACCAGATCAACCGCCGCGACCTGCTGCGCGAGGTCGAGCTGAACGCCAATGTCTACGGGCGCTCGGCCGGCGAGGTCTCGGCCGACATCCGCCGCGTGCTCGACGCACAACCGCTGCCGCCTGGCGTGCGCTGGCGTTTCGGGGGCTCGACCAAGGACATGGCGGAAAGTTTTGCCTACGCCGTCTCGGCGCTGGCGATGGGCGTGGTCTTCATCTACATGATCCTGGCCTCGCAGTTCCGCAGTTTCCTGCAGCCGATCGCGCTGATGAGTTCGCTGCCGATGACACTGGTCGGCGTGGTGCTGACGCTGCTGGCCTTCCGCTCGACGATGAACCTGTTCTCGGTCATCGGCGTCGTGATGCTGATGGGGCTGGTGACCAAGAACGCGATCCTGCTGCTCGACTTCGCCATCCGCGCCCGCAGTGGCGAGGTGACGGGGACACCGCTCGACCGGGAACACGCCCTGCTGCTGGCCGCCAAGGTCCGGCTGCGCCCGATCCTGATGACCACGCTGGCGATGATCTTCGGCATGGTGCCGCTGGCCTTCGCGCTGTCGGAAGGCTCGGAGCAGCGCGCGCCGATGGGACAGGCGGTCATCGGCGGCGTGATCACGTCGTCGGTGCTGACGCTGGTGGTGGTGCCGGTCATTTATTGCTATCTGGATGACCTGGGGGCGTGGTTGCGTCGCCGATTTGCACCAGATCGTCAGATCGCTGATGCAGCCAGCTCCTAAAATGGCAGGTTTCGTTGCGCATGATCCCGAGGAAATCAAGATGAATGTCGAACAGGCCCGTTTCAACATGATCGAGCAGCAGATCCGCCCGTGGGACGTGCTGGATCATTCGGTGCTGTCCCTGCTGGCCGTCGTCAAGCGCGAAGATTTCGTGCCGGCCGCCCACCGCAGCATCGCTTTCACGGATCTGGAGATTCCGCTGCCCGGCGGACAGGTGATGCTGGCGCCGCGGCTGGAAGCCCGCCTGCTGCAGGAGCTGGAGCTGCACCGCCACGAGAAAGCGCTGGAAATCGGCACCGGCTCGGGTTTCATGGCCGCGCTGATGGCGCACAAGGCCCAGCAGGTCGTGACCTACGAGAAGCGCCCCGAACTCGCCGCGATGGCCCGCGAGAACCTGCGCCACGCCGCGGTGATGAACGTCGAGGTCCGCCAGGGTGATGGCGCCAGCGGTGACGCGGGTCGCGGGCCGTGGGACGTGATCGTGTTGTCCGGTTCGGTGGCCGAAATCCCGCAGGCGCTGCTGCAGCAGCTCAAGGTCGGCGGTCGCCTCGTGGCAGTGATCGGCGACGAGCCGATGATGCGTGCCCTGCGTGTGCGCCGGGTCAGCGAGCGTGACTTCACGACCGAAGTGCTGTTCGACACCGTGGCGCCGCGCCTCGAAGGCTTCGCGCAGCCGTCGCCCTTCAAGTTCTGAAACGGGGTCCGCGGCCATGCAGGAACTTCGGGTCGATGCGGTCGCCGCATTGCTGCGGGACAGTGCAGCACAGGGACTGCGCCCCGTGCTGCTGGATGTGCGCGAGCCCTGGGAAATCACGACCGCGCGGATAGTGCTGGACGGTGCGTCATCGGTCACGATCCCGATGCAGCAAATTCCGGCAAGATTGGCCGAAATCGATCGAGATCAACCGATCCTTGCACTTTGCCACCACGGCATGCGAAGTCAGCAGGTGGCCCTGTTCCTGGATCGGCAAAAATACCCCATGGTGTACAACATTACAGGGGGTATCGATGCATGGTCCCGCCAGGTCGATCCTTCAGTGCCCGTGTACTGAGTTCCAGTTCTAGTTCGAGGAAGCGTCCATGTCCGTGTTGAAAACCCCCTTGTCGTTCGGCCTGCTATCCGTTGCTGCCGCTGTCCTGACCAGTCTGTCCGCACCGGTGGCGGCCCAGAACCTCAAAGAGGTGTACGAGGCAGCCAAAGCCTACGACGCAAGCTATCTGGCGTCCCGCGCCGCTGCGGAGTCCAGCCGCTACAAGGCAGCCCAGGCCGACGCGTTGACGCGCCCGACAGTCAGCCTGCAGGCCGGTGCCTCGCAAAGTGGCACCGACACCCCGCTGTTCGGCAGTCGCTCGACCACCACCGGCTCGCTCGGCCTGGTGGCTGTCCAGCCGCTGTTCAATCGCCCCAACACCTTCACCATCGACAAGGCCCGCAAGGCGCTCGACATCGCGCAGGCTGACCTCGCCAGCGCCGAGCAGGATCTGGCGGTCCGTGTAGCCCAGGCCTATTTCGACGTGCTGGCCGCCCAGGACACGCTGGCCACCGCCCGCGCCTCCAAGACCGCGATCAGCGAACAGCTCGCCTCTGCCAAGCGCAATTTCGAGGTCGGCACCGCCACCATCACCGATACCCGTGAAGCCCAGGCCCGCTTTGACCTGGCCACGGCCCAGGAAATCGCCGCGGACAACGATGTACGCACCCGCCGCCTCGCACTCGACCAGATCGTCGGGCGCATGGGCCTGCAGCCGAACGGGTTGACTCTGCCGGCCACCCTGCCCGTCCAGACCGATCCGGTGGACGTCTGGGTGGGTCGCTCCGAGGACAGCCCGCCCGTGCGCAAGGCGCAGCTCGCCTACGACATTGCCAAGCTCGAAACCCGGCGCACCGACGCTGCGCGCATGCCCACGGTCGATCTGCAGGGCCAGCTCGGCGGCGCGAACAACCGCGGCTCGGGTGCCAGCTCGTCTGGCGGTGTCGGCACGACAATCAACCATTCGATCGGCGTGACGCTGAAACTGCCGCTCTATACCGGCAACGCCATCGAGAACCAGGCACGCGAGGCGGTGTCTCTCGAAGAGAAGTCGCGCAATGAGCTGGATGCAGCCCGCCGCGCCGTTGCACAGGCCACGCGTCAGGTCTACTTCGGCGTGCAGTCAGGCACCGCCCAGGTCAAAGCGCTCGAAGCCGCCGAGGCGTCGAGCAAGCTCGCACTGGACGCCACCAAGCTGGGCTACAAGGTCGGCGTGCGGGTCAATCTGGACGTGCTGAACTCGCAGACGCAGCTGTTCTCCACCCAGCGCGATCTGGCCAAGGCACGCTACGACGTGCTCGTGAACAGCCTGAAGCTGCGCCAGGCCGCCGGTGTGCTGAATGCGGGCGACATCGACACCGTCAACGCGCTGTTGTCGGCGAAGTGAACCGGCGCATGGCTTCGGCCATGCGCACCGCCGCACCCTGGTCCTGCCCGGCGTAGGCCAGGGCGGCATCGGAGGCAGTGGCCCGAGCGTCCGGGCATCCCGCCATGGCGAAGGCAGCAGCCACCGCCTCGACCAGATCCGCACACCGCCAAGCCGCGCCTGCCGCAATCGCACCCTCGGCGGCCTGTGCGAAATTGAAGGTGTGCGGCCCCAGAAACACCGGGCAGGCACACGCCACCGCCTCGATCAGATTCTGTCCACCCAGTGGGGCAAAGCTGCCGCCCAGCAGCGCTGCATTGGCACAGGCGTAGTACGCCGGCATCTCGCCCATCGAATCTCCGAGCCAGACCTGCGCCTGCCGCGCCAACGTGCCCGGACCGCCCGTCCCCCAGGTGCTGCGCCGAACCAGCGTCAATCCGGCGGCACCCACCAACCGGGCGACCTCGTCGAAACGCTGTGGATGGCGTGGAACCAGCAGCAGCAGCGGCTGAACCGGATCCTGCCCGTCTTGCCCTGATAGAGCCGTGGCCAGACGCTCCAGCAGCGCGCACCACGCGTCCAGCAGCGGCGCATCTTCACCCTCGCGCCAGCTGGCCGCCAGCACCACCGGGCGTGACAGGCCAGCGCTCCAGCTTTCTCCTGCAGCCAGCAGCTCGGGCAACGGGCGCTGATCGAACTTGATGTTGCCTGCCACCTGAACGTCCACCACACCCGCCAGCCGAAGGCGCTGCGCGTCGGACTCGGTCTGCGCCAGCGCCAATGCCAGCGATTGCGCAGCAGGCCTCAGCAGTGCATCAAAGCGCAGCGACTGGCGCAGGCTCTTGTCGGACAGCCGCGCATTTGCCAGCACCACGGGCACCTCCGCGCGGCGAGCCTCGTGCAGCAACTGCGGCCAGACCTCGGTTTCCATCAGGATTCCCAGCGCCGGACGGTGGCGACGCAAAAAGCGCCGCGCCGCCCCTGGTGTGTCCAGCGGCAGCCAACACTGGTGGTCGCCAACCCCCAGCAGGGACTCGCCAGCCACCCGCCCGGTGGCCGTACCGTGGGTCAGCAGCAGACGCATCTCCGGCCGAAGCCGGCGCAGCGCACGAACGAGTGGCTCGGCCGCCCGCGTTTCGCCGAGCGACACGGCATGCAGCCAGACCGCACCCGGTGCCGTCGCTGGCCCGAAACCGAGCCGCTCTCCGATCGCCACGCCGTACAGTGGCTCACGCCGCGCCCGCCACCACAGCCGCAGCAGCAGCCCCGGCAGCAGCGCGCGCATGAACCAGCCATACGCGACAAGCGCCAGCCGCTGCCTCAGCGTCAAGGCGCCACCCCGCGGGCACGCGCCACGGCCTGCCAGGCGAACTCGACAGCGTACAGGGTGGGTAGCTTTGCACCGCCCACACAGACCTGGTGTGCGTGACCATGCTCGGGCATAGGGCCTGTCCGCCACGCGGTCGGGAAGTTGTAGAGCTGCACATGCGGCAGATCGAGCGCCACGGCGATGTGGCTCAGGCCGCTGTCCACGCCGATCACGCCCTGGGTCGCACCGAGGCGATCGACCATCGCATCCAGGTTCATCGCCGGCCACACAGTGCAGGCGCTGCCGAGTGCCGCGGCCAGCCGCTGCGCACGTTCAAGCTCGTGTGCGCCCGCGTGTGGCAAGGCAATCAACCAGCCTTCGGTGATGGCCCGCCGGCCGAGCGCGAC
>JBEANV010000021.1:0-2510 GCA_041165285.1 Pseudomonadota bacterium
CAGGCCGACGCCGACCTCGCGCAGCGCAACCAGCGTCCGGACTGGAGCGTGGAGCTGATGCTCAGCCAGCGCGGGCCGGCCTACGCGAACATGGTCTCCGTCGGGGTGGCGATCCCGCTGCAGATCGATGCCAGGAACCACCAGGACCGCGAACTCGCCGCCCGGCTCGCCGTGGTCGATCAAGTGCGTGCCCAGCGCGAAGAGGCCACGCGGGAGCACCTGGCCGAAACCCGCATCCAGCTCCTGGCATGGCAAGGCAACCAGGCGCGGCTGACCCACTACGACCGCACGCTGATGCCGCTCGCCGCCGAGCGCACGCAGGCGGCGCTGGCCGCCTACCGGGGCGGCGGCGGGTCGCTTGGCGCGGTGCTCGAAGCGCGGCGCCTGGAGATCGACACCCGCATGGACCGGCTTCGGCTCGACATGGAAACCGCTGCGCTGTGGGCCCAGCTCAACTACCTGATCCCGGCCGAGCGCAACGCCGCCGCCGTCACGGAGCCATGAACATGCAACTCAAACCCTTCCTGATCGGCTTGACGGCCGCCGGTGTCCTGGGCGCCACCGGTTACGGCCTGTACACCACCGGCCTGCAGCGCGGCATGGGCATGGCCGCCGCGCCAGCACCGGCCGCGCCACCCATGCAACCCGTCCCGCAGAGCATCGCGCAGGGCGAAGACGCCACCCGCCGGCACCTCACGGCCGGCCTCAAGGCCGGCGAGGTCGATCCGGTCACCGGCCGCAGGATCCTGTACTACCACGACCCCATGGTGCCCGGGAACCGGTTCGACAAGCCCGCCAAGTCGCCCTTCATGGACATGATGCTGGTGCCCGTCTATGCGGACGGCGGTGGTGACCGTGGAGGTGACAGCGGGGCCGGCGAGGGCAGCACGGTCACGGTCAGCCCCCGCCTGCAGCAGAACCTGGGCGTGCGCACGGCGCCGGTCACCGAGGGCACGCTGTCGCCGCCCGTCACCGCCGTCGGCAGCATTGCCTTCAACGAGCGCGACCAGGCCACCGTGCAGGCCCGCGCCACCGGCTACGTCGAGCGCCTGCATGTGCGGGCCACGCTCGACCGGGTGGTCAAGGGGCAGGCGCTGGCCGAGCTGTACGTGCCGGACTGGATCGCGGCGCAGGAGGAGTTCCTGTCGGTGCGCCGCATGCAGGGCACCGACCTCGCGTCGCTGGTCGAGGCGGCCCGTCAGCGCATGCGCCAGGCCGGGATGAACGAGGCCCAGATCGCCTGGGTGGAGGGCAGCGGGCAGACGCAGGCCCGCACGATCCTCGTGGCACCGATCGGTGGGGTCGTCACCGAGCTGGCCGTGCGTGAAGGCATGACGGTGATGGCCGGCACCACGCTGTTCCGTCTGAACGGCCTCGGCACGGTGTGGGCCAACGCCGAGGTGCCGGAGAGCCAGGCGGCACTCCTTCGCCCGGGCACCCGGGTCAGGGCAAAGAGTCCGGCCGTGCCGGGGGTGACGCTCGACGGACAGGTGCAGGCGCTCCTGCCCGAGGTCAACCCGACGACCCGCACGCTGAAGGCAAGGCTTGAACTTGCCAACCCCGGCGGGCGGCTGGTGCCGGGCATGTCCGTGCAGATGCAGTTCACGGACCTGCGGGCCGACAAGGCCCTGCTGGTTCCCACCGAGGCGGTCATCCAGACTGGCCGGCGAACGGTGGTGATCGTGGTGGACGGCGAGGGCCGCAGCGGACATTTCCGGCCGGTCGAGGTCGAGATCGGCACCGAGAGCGGTGGCCAGACCGAGGTGAAGCGCGGCCTGCAGGCCGGCCAGCGGGTCGTGGTCTCGGCGCAGTTCCTGATCGACTCCGAAGCCAGCCTCAAGGGTGTCGAGGCACGACTGAACGCCGAGCCGGCCGCCTCCGGGAGCCAGCCATGATCGCCCGCTTGATCCGCTGGTCGATCGCCAACCGCTTCCTGGTGCTGCTTGCCACGCTGATGCTCGGGGCCTGGGGCGTGTACGCGCTGCAGCGCACGCCGCTCGACGCGCTGCCGGACCTGTCGGACGTGCAGGTCATCATCCGCACGTCCTACCCGGGGCAGGCGCCGCGCCTCGTCGAGAACCAGGTCACCTACCCGCTGACGACGACGATGCTGTCGGTGCCGGGGGCGAAGACGGTGCGGGGGTATTCGTTCTTCGGTGACTCGTTCGTCTACGTGCTGTTCGAGGACGGCACCGACCTGTACTGGGCGCGTTCGCGGGTGCTGGAGTACCTGAACCAGGTGCAGTCGCGATTGCCGCCGGGCGCGGTGGCGACGCTTGGGCCGGACGCCACCGGCGTCGGCTGGATCTACCAGTACGCGCTGATCGACCGCAGTGGCCAGATGGACGCCGGCCAGTTGCGCGCCCTCCAAGACTGGTTCTTGAAGTATGAGCTGAAGACGGTGCCCAACGTGGCCGAAGTGGCCTCGGTTGGCGGCATGGTGCGCCAGTACCAGATCCTGCTCGACCCGGACAAGCTGGCGGCCTACAACATCCCGCACACCAAGGTGG
>JBEANV010000022.1:0-8155 GCA_041165285.1 Pseudomonadota bacterium
CCAGATTCGCGGCCGATGCGTGCGATGGCCTTGAGTACACCCATCTGGTACGCCGCCCGCGCCCCGCCCCCGGTCAGCAGGAGTCCGACGCGACCAGGCGAGGGCGTTGCGGGAGCGTTCGGGGTGTCCATGCGCCCAGTTTATCGAGTGGCCCAGGGTGGCGGTTGAGCAGAAGGCACTGGATTCGGCCGCGTTTCAGGTGCGCCAGATGCGTGGGGCGTGCGGATCGAGCTGCCACGCCGCGTTTCTCCATGCACTGCGCAGCGCGACCATCAATTGCATGGCGGGTTCCACCCGATCCGCCAGCACGCGCACCACGACCGTGCGGGCATGCGGTGCAGTGGCGCCCGCCGTGCTGGCCAAGGCGGAGCTGCCGATGGTGGTCCGGGCGCGGTCGAGCAGTTCGGTGCGGCGGTCCATCGACAAGGCTGTTCCCGCCGCGAACCACATGGTCCCCAGCACACGGCGACCTGCCCAGCCAAGGGCACTGTTCAGCAGGCGGTGGTCTGCAGCGTCTATCACCGCCTGTTCCAGCCAGACGTCCGGCAGTTCCAGGTGCTGGGTATAGCGGCCCTGGTCCCAGTGTTCATTGGCGGCGGGAAGACCGAGCGCGAGCAAGTCCCAGCCCATCATTTCGGCGCCGGGGGCCAGGTCGAACTGGAGCCGGTTTTCTGCGATGCATTGCCGGTAGGCGATGGTCTCCAGCGGCAGCCATTCCAGGCGTGCTCCCGGTTCAAGCCGTGCATGCACCCGCTGCACGGCCGACTGGCCAGCGCTGCGGTAGAAGCGGGTCGCGCCCGGCGTGGTGACCAGTGCATGGGTACCAGAGGCGAGTTCGGCGTTGACTTCCAGCACGTCGCCGCCGACGAGACCGCCCGGCGGGTGTACCAGCACGTGGTGGCAGATGGCATCACCCTCTGGGTAGAGCCGCTGCAACACCCGCAGCGGGCCGTGGTGCCGGTCTAGTGCGATCGTTCGGCGACCGTCCAGTGAATACTGAAGGTTGAGGTGTCCGAGCCAGCTCATGGGGGAAATGAGATCGTGGTGGTGGGCAAAAAAAAACCGCCACGAAGGCGGCGGTCTTTTCTGGTGGCCCGAAGGCCTGCGGCTGATTACAGCGCGACGATGTTCGAAGCTTGCAGACCCTTGGGGCCTTGCTTGACTTCGAATTGAACCTTCTGGTTCTCAGCCAGCGAGCGGAAGCCGCCGTTGTTCTTGATTTCGCTGTGGTGGGCGAACAGATCCTTGCTGCCGTCGGCCGGCGTGATGAAGCCGAAGCCCTTGCCGTCGTCGAACCATTTCACGGTGCCAGTTTGGGTCGTACTCATGGATGATGTTCCTTGTTGAGTGGTGAAAAATTGAAAACACCCGGCGAATGCCAAGAAGCACATGGCAGCCGCTGGGACAGAGACACTCAAGAAACGTCAAACCGGGGATTTGATGACCTGGGCCGGCTCCGCCGATACTGCATCGGTGGCGAAGCGGAAGAGGAGCAAGACCTATAAGAAACGGTCTTGTGCATGTCTGTGGCCGCAGTGTAGTCGCAGTGCCCGATTCTTGCTCGAATTTTTTTCAATGGCCGGACAAGGGCGGCTCACCGCGCCTGCCAGAAGCGTTCATGGACTTCGGCCAGCTCGTCTTCGATGCCCGCTATCGGACCCCAGACACGGATCGGCTTCTGGCCCCGCGAGAACACCTCTCTGCAGGGTACGTCCAGCGTCGGGTTCTCCGGGTGCCGGCCGGTCATCGAGCGCAGTCGCATCTCGCTCATGCCATAGACCAGCCGCCCGATGCCGGCCCAGTACTGCGTGCCCGAGCACATGCAGCACGGCTCGACCGTGGTGTAGAGCGTGCAGTCCCACAGCAGGTCGGCGTCGAACTTGGCCGCAGCCTGTCGCGCAATCACCGCTTCGGCGTGGTTGACGCTGTCCACGTTGCCCTGGATCAGCAGCACCGTCTCGTGGTCCGGCCCCACCAGCAACGCGCCGAACGGGTGGTGCCCCTGCTCCATGGCAGCACGGGCGATGTCGGCGGCCTGGCGCAAATGCACCAGCATCTGCGCCGGGGTGGGGTCGGGGCGGGTGAAGGTGTTCATGTCGCCATGATGCCCCGACCCGGGGCTCAATGGGCGTTCGATCCGCGGTGTGCCCACCCGGTGGTGCGTTTTTCGACCACCGAAAAGAACTCGTACATCACCATCGCCATCGCGCCCACCACGACGAGGCCGGCGAACGCCAGCCCCATCTGCATCGAACTGCCCGCCGAGATCAGCAGGTAGCCGATGCCTTCGTTCGCGGCGGTCATCTCCGACACGGTGGTTCCGACGAAGGCCAGCGTGATCGCCACCTTCAGCGAGCCATAGAAGTAGGGCAGCGAGCGTGGCAGCCCCACCTTGGTCAGCACGTCCCAGCGTTTCGCACCCAGCACACGCAGCACGTCCTCCAGCTCCGGCTCCAGCGTCGCCAGTCCCGTGGCGATGTTCACCATGATCGGGAAGAAGCTGATCAGGAAGGCCGTCAGGATGGCCGGCCCGACGCCGATGCCGAACCACACCACCAGGATCGGCACGAACGCCGCCTTGGGCAGCGCGTTGAACGCCGTCATCAGCGGGTACACGGCGGTATAGGCCATGCGGGAGCTTCCGATCAGGAAGCCCAGCAGCACGCCCACCACGATCGACAGCCCGAAGCCGGCCATCGTCACCCAGAAGGTGCGCCAGGCGTGGCCGGCGATCGTCGCGCTGTGCTGCATCAGGGCCGAGCCAATCGACGCAGGACTCGGGAAAATGAACTCGGACACGTTGAACGCCGAGCACACCACCTGCCACACCACCAGCACCGCCACCAGCAGGATCCACGGCGACCAGCGTTCCAGCGTCTTGGGGTTCATTGCGCGATCTCCGTGGGCGTGGCGGCTGGCTTGCGCATGGCGCCGATGTAGCCGCGCAGTTCATGCACGATGCCGGTGAACTCGGGGGTGTAGGTGATTTCCAGGTCGCGAGGACGCGGCAGGTCGATCTCGCGCTTGACGACAAAACGCCCGGGGCTCTTGCTCATGACATAGACCGTGTCGGCCAGAAAGACACTCTCGCGCAGGTCGTGCGTGACGAGGATGACGTTGAATTTCTGCGCCGCCTGCAGATCGCGCAGCGCACACCACAGCTCTTCGCGCGTGAACGCATCCAGCGCACCGAACGGCTCGTCCAGCAGCAGCAGTTTCGGCTCGTGGATCAGCGCCCGGCAGATCGACGCCCGCTGCTGCATCCCGCCCGAGAGCTGCCACGGGAACTTGTCCTCGTAGCCGCCCAGGCCCACGCTCTGCAGCAGCTTGCGCGCCTTGTCCTGGTACTCGGCCTTCTTCTGCTTGAACGACGAGCGGTACGGCTCGACGATCTCCAGCGGCAGCAGCACGTTCTCCACCGTCGTGCGCCACGGCAGCAAGCTCGGCGCCTGGAAGGCCATGCCGGTGATCTTCAGCGGGCCGGTCACTTCCTGGCCGTCGATCAGCACGCGGCCGCGGCTCGGGTGCTTCAGGCCGGTGGCCAGCTTCATGAAGGTGGACTTGCCGCAGCCCGACGGCCCGACGATGGCGATGAACTCGCCTTCGCCGACCTGCAGGCCGATGTTCTCGACGGCAAACTGGTTCTGGGCGAGCAACTCGTCGTTGTAGGCGAGCCAGACATCCTGGAAATCGACAAAAGCGGTCATGCGCGATGAACCTCCGCCTTACTTCTTTGCCGCAACGAAGATGTTGCGATCGGCCGCGGTGGGCAGGAAGCTGCCGTTCCAGACCGCCTCGGCCTTGACGCGCTCCTTGGTGGCGAAGGCGTCCGACACCTGGCTGGCCATCAGTGACAGGCGCGGCCCCTTCACGTCGCCGAAGGTCTCGGCCTTGGCGTCCGGGGTCAGCACGGTGGCGTCCAGCGCGAGCTTCAGACGGCGCAGCTCCAGCTCGCTGTTGATGATGCCGTCGCGGGCCTTGACCATCTCGACGCCGCCCTTGGGATCGGCGATCACGTCCTTCACACCCTTGGTGAAGGCGCGCAGGAAGGCCTTGATCGCCTCCGGGTTCTTCTTGACGAACTCCTCGCTGGCAATGATTGCGTTGCCGTAGAGCTTCACGCCGAACTGCGGATACGGCAGCACCACCACGTCCTCGGCCTTGACGCCGCGGGCTTCCAGATTGAGCAGCGAGGTGAACGAGAACCCGGTGATCGCGTCGACGTCACCGCGCACCAGCATCGTCTCGCGCAGCGGCGGGTCCATCGCGGTCCATGCCACGTTGCTGATGCCATTGGCCTTGGCAAAGATCGGCCATGCCTTGCGACCTGCATCGAATACGGGGGCACCCAGTTTCTTGCCGTTCAGATCGGACGGCGTCTTGATGCCGCTCTTCTTCAGCGCGAGCACCGCAGCCGGCGTGTTGTTGTAGACCATCATCACCGCGACCGGCTTGTTCGGCGCGGTCGGGTTGTTGGCGTGGAACTCCATCAGCGCGGCCAGGTCGGCGAAGCCCATGTCGTAGGTGCCGGAGGCCACGCGGGTGACCGTGCCGCCCGAGCCGTTGCCGGCGTCGATGGTGACGTTGAGTTTCTCGTCCTTGAAGAAGCCCTTGGTCGCGGGCACCTGGAACAGCGCGGCCGGGCCTTCGAAGCGCCAGTCGAGCTGGAACTTGATCGGCGTTTCCTGGGCCTGTGCAGCCAGCGGCAGCGAGCCCATCAGGGAGGCGCTGGCGAGCACCAGCATGGTGCGGCGGATCGACGAGGGATGGTGCATGGTGGACTCCAGATCGTATACAGTTCGGTGGACAATACGGGAAGCAGATTGCATGCCAAGTCTCGCTTGGCTTGGGCTGACCACAGCGGGTCAGCCGGGTGACTGCGCAAGCGCGCTCGCGAGATCGTGGATGCGGGGGTTCAGGCTCAAGTTGCGCTCGACGCTGCCGATGTGCTCCGCCATCAGTGCGACGGCCGCGTCCGCGTCGTGGCGGGCCAGGGCTTCGACGATGGCGACATGTTCGTCCTGCGAATGCTCGGCCGAGTGCGAGGACTGGTACATCAGCGAGATCAGCGACGAGCGCGACAGCAGGTCGGTGAGCAACTGCGCCAGCACCTCGTTGCCGAGCTGGCGGGCGAGCACGACGTGGAAATCGGCCAGCAGGCGTGTGCGGCCGGGCACGTCGGTGCGCAGCACGGCTTCGCGCTCGGCGACGAGGTGGGCGCGCAACTCGTCGATCTGCGCCGGCGTGATGCTGGCGGCGAGCTGGCGGATGAGCGCGGTCTCCAGCATCTGCCGCACGGCAAACACCTGCCGCGCCTCTCCGACGCTGGGCTGCGCCACGAAGGCACCGCGGGCCGGTTCCAGCGTGATGAGCCGGTCGCGGCTGAGCTGCATCAGCGCCTGCCGCACGAGAGTGCGCGAAACCTTGAAGATGTCGGCGATCGGCTGTTCGGCCAGTTTGGTGCCCGGCATCAGGCGCCGCTCGACGATGGCGGCGGTGATGGAGTCGACGATGCGCTGCGTCGTGTTGGAGCCGCTGTCGTCCGGCCCGGCCACGGTGGCCTCGGACTTGGCGGCGGTTGTGCCCTGTGCAGGCTGCAGGGCGTTCGGCGTCAGGGACGGGCTTGGGCGCATGAGGGCGATCGGGCGAATTGGGTTGTATTCCAAGGTGTTCATTCCAGTGTATACATGGGCCGCAGGCGTGTGCAATCGGGTGATCCATGCTCCATCTCCTCAAGCTGTTTGCTGCAATCGCCCTGCTGATCTGGGCGACGCAGATCGTACGCACTGGCGTGTTGCGCCTGTTTGGCGAAAGCCTGCGGCGGATGCTGGCGGTGAGCATGGGCGCCTGGCCGGGGGCCATGCTGGCCGGGGCGGCCGTGACCTGTGTGGTGCAGTCGAGCACGGCCACGGCGCTGATCGTGTCGTCGTTCGTCGGCCAGGGGCTGGTGGCGACGGCGCCGGCACTGGTGGTGATGCTGGGTGCGGATGTGGGCACCAGCGTGATGGCGCTGGTCTATTCCTTCGACCTGTCGTGGCTGTCGCCTGCGCTGATCTTCTTCGGCGTGATGCTGCATCTGGCGCGCGAAAAAACCACGGCCGGGCGTCTCGGCCAGATCGCGACCGGGCTGGGCCTGATCACGCTGGCGCTGCAGCTCATCGTGGAGAGCACGCGGCCGCTGGTCGAAGCCCCGGTGGTCAGCGCGCTGCTGACCACCTTGCCCAATGACCTGATGCTGGAGTTGTCCGTCGGCGCGGTGCTGGCCATCGTGTCGTATTCGAGCCTGGCGGTGGTGTTGCTGGTCGGCACGCTGGCGCAGGAGGGCATGGTGCCGGTGGCGACCGCGCTCGGACTGGTGCTGGGAGCCAACCTGGGGCGGGCGCTGGTGGCGGTGTTGTCGGTGTCGCGCTCGGACACTGCGACGCGGCGGCTGCCGATGGGCTCTCTGGTGTTGCGCAGCCTGGCCTGCGCGGCAGCGGCGCCATTCATGGGCGTGTTCCTTGCCTGGCTGCAGCAAATGGTGCCGGAGGTGCTGCTGCAGGTGGTGGTCTTCAACCTGGCGTTCAATGCTGCACAGGCGCTGCTGTTCGTGCCGCTGACCGGCCCGCTGGCCCGGCGGCTGGAGCGCTGGATGGTCACCCCCGAGCCCACCGACGGCCGCACGCCGCGTCACCTGGACCCGCTGGTCCTGAGTTCCCCCTCGCTCGCACTGAGCTGCGCCGCGCGCGAGGCGCTGCGCCAGGCGGATGCCGTCGAGACCATGCTCCGTGGCATCCAGCCGGTCATCCGCGACAACGATCTTGACCAGGCCGAGCGGCTGCGCCAGATGGACGACGTGGTGGACGGGCTTTACACCGCGATCAAGCTCTACCTGACATGCATCTCCCGCCAGCCGCTGTCCGAGCGCGAGAGCCAGCGCTGGACCGAGATCGTCTCGTTCACGATCAACATGGAGCAGATCGGCGACATCATCGAGCGCGTGCTGCAGGACATCGAGGACAAGAAGATCCTGCCGCAACGCCGCTTTTCAGATGCAGGCATGGCCGAGGTCATCCACCTGCACGAGCGGCTGATGTCCAACCTGCGGCTCGGCATGAGCGTGTTCCTGGACGGACATCCCCGGGACGCGCAGAAGCTGCTCGAAGAGAAGGCGCTGTTCCGAGAGCTGGAACATGCCTACGCCGCCAACCACCTCGGGCGGCTCAAGGACAACACCGCCGAGAGCATCGAGACCAGCTCGCTGCACCTGGACCTCATCAGCGATCTCAAGCGCATCAACTCGCATATCTGCTCGATCGCGTATCCGATCCTGGAGCCTGCGGGGGCGCTTGCGCAGACGCGGCTGCGGCCGTCGCGGGTGGGGGGGCTGGATGACGTTCGGGGGTGATGCCACTGGATGACAACACCAGACAAGGACGCGAGCAGACCCGTCAGGGGCTTGGCCTTTGCACCAGCTTTTGCGCCAACCGATCATGCCGCTCCAACAGCGGCCCCAGATCCAGCGTCGTCAACTCCCCCTCGCGCACCAGCACCCGCCCCCCGACGATGTTCCACGCCACCGACGGACTCGCGCACAGCAGCAGCGCCGCCAGCGGGTCATGCACCGCGCCGCCGGCCATCGCCAGACCGCCCGTGGGCCACAGCACCAGATCGGCCGCCATCCCCACCGACAGGTGCCCGATGTCATCCCGGCCGAGCACCTTCGCGCCGCCCCGCGTGGCGATCTCCAGCGCATCCCGCGCCGTCATCTCCGCCGGCCCGAGGTCGCAGCCGTAGCGCAGCACGCCGCCCGCGTCCCTCTCCGGCGGCTGCATCGCCCGCCCGACCCGCGCCAGCAGCAGCGCCTGCCGCGCCTCGTTCAACAAGTGCGCCGCGTCGTTGCTCGCGCTGCCGTCCACGCCGAGGCCGACCGGCACGCCCGCGTTCAGCATCCGCCGGATCGGCGCGATCCCCGACGCCAGCCGCATGTTGCTGCACGGGCAGTGCGCGACCCCCGTGCCGGTCGCGGCGAAGCGGGCCAGGCCGTGCGCGTCGAGCTTGACGCAGTGCGCGTGCCACACGTCCTCGCCCAGCCAGCCGACGCTCTCGGCGTACTCCGTGGGCGTCATGCCGAACTTGAACTGGCTGTAGGCGAGGTCGTGGTCGTTCTCGGCCA
>JBEANV010000023.1:0-4171 GCA_041165285.1 Pseudomonadota bacterium
CAAGGTCGTCGGCGCGCACGCTCGACAGGGCGCCGCCGTAGCGGCCGAAGGGGGTGCGGATCGCGTCGCAGATGTAGGCGTGGGTCATTGGCATGAGAAGGTGGTATGCAATCGGATTCAAGGCCGGATCGGCAAAGCCACCAACCGTTCCAGCTCAGCATGGGTCAAGCCATCCACCTTGTCGATAAGTCGCAGCCCTTGCGCGGTGCATTCGAGCGTGGCGAGGTCCGAGTAGATGCGCTTGACGCAGCCGATGCCGGTCAGCGGGTAGGTGCAGGCGCTGACCACCTTGCTCTGCCCCTGGCGCGTCAGCAGGTCCATCATGACCCAGGTCTGCTTGGCACCGATCGCCAGGTCCATCGCCCCGCCGACGGCCGGAATCGACCCCGGTTCGCCCGTGCTCCAGTTGGCCAGGTCGCCGGTTGCCGACACCTGGAACGCCCCGAGCACGCAGATGTCCAGGTGCCCGCCGCGCATCATCGCGAAGCTGTCGGCGTGGTGGAAATACGCGCCACCCGGCTGCAGCGTGACGGGCTGCTTGCCGGCGTTGATGAGGTCGTAGTCCTCGTGACCCGCAGCGGGCGCCGGCCCCATGCCGAGGAGTCCGTTCTCGCTGTGCAGGATCACCTCGATGCCCTCGGGCAGGTGATTGGCCACCTGTGTCGGCATGCCAATCCCCAGGTTCACATACGCGCCATCCGGGATGTCCTGCGCGACACGTCGGGCCAGCGCGACCTTGTCGCGGCGTTGGTAATTGCTCATGGAAGGAAGCTCTCAGACGGCTGACCTGAAACCGCCGGCCTGTGTGGCCACACGGTCTACCTTGACGAGCCGGGTGACGTGGATGCCCGGGGTGACGATGGATTCGGGGTCGAGGCTGCCCAGCTCGGCAATCTCGTGGACGGTGGCAATCGTGCGCCGGGCGGCGGTGGCCATGACGGGGCCGAAGTTGCGCGCCGCCTTGCGGTAGACGAGGTTGCCCCAGCGGTCGCCGCGCTCGGCCTTGATCAGCGCCACGTCGCCGTGGATCGGATGCTCCAGCACGTACTGGCGGCCCCCGATCTCGCGGGTTTCCTTGCCCCGCGCCAGCTCGGTGCCGTAGCCGGTCGGCGTGAAGAAGGCGCCGATGCCCGCGCCCGCCGCCCGCAGCCGCTCGGCCAGGTTGCCCTGCGGCACCAGCTCCAGCTCGATCTGGCCGCTGCGGTACAGCGCGTCGAAGACGAAGGAATCGGCCTGGCGCGGAAAGCTGCAGATGACCTTGCGCACCCGACCGGTCTTCAGCAGCGCGGCCAGTCCGGTGTCGCCGTTGCCTGCGTTGTTGTTGACGAGGGTCAGGTCGCGGGCACCTTGCGCGATCAGGCCGTCGATGAGTTCGTTCGGAATGCCGGCGGTGCCGAAGCCCCCGATCAGGACGGTGGCGCCATCCGGCGTGCCGGCCAGCGCCTCGGCCACCGTGGCGGCGATCTTGTTGATCACGTCAGTGCTCCAGTTCGAAATCGAGGATGTGGCGCTCTCGGCGCCAGGGGGCAATCCGTGCGCTGACGGCCTGGTGGGTGGGATGGTCCTGGTAGGCCGCCAGCGCCGCCGCGTCGTCGAACCACGCGACCAGCGCCACATCGACGCTGGCCGGCAATCCCGCGCCGCGCACCCCGACATCGAAGCGGCGCAGCCCCGGCACCAGCGCCCGGCAGCGCAGCAGCTCGGCCCGAAAGTCGCCCGCCCGCGCCGGGTCGTGCAGCGTCCACAGGACGGTGTGGCAGACGCGGGTCATGGCGTGGCGCCGGCCATCACCGGGTTCAGCACGAAGGTCTGGCGCAGTTGGTGGCGGCCCGGCGCGACCTCCGGCATTTCGGCGACCAGCGAACTGCGCACCCCGAAGACGACATCGCTGTCGAGGTAGTCCGACCCCTCGCGGAAGATGTGCGTCACCAGCGTTTCATGGCCGGCCGCGCGGATCAGGAAATGCAGGTGCGCCGGCCGCCACGGATGGCGCCCGCAGGCCACCAGCACCTGACCGACCGGCCCGTCCGTCGGCACGGGATAGGGCGTCGGCAGCAGCGCCGTGAAGCGTGCGCGGCCCTCGGCGTCGGTGCGCAGCACGCCACGCGCCCGCCGGTGGTCCAGGTCCGCGTGCTGCACGTCGTAGAAGCCGTCGGCGTCGGCCTCCCACACGTCCACCTCGGCGTCGGCCAGTGCCCGCCCGTCCAGCGAACGCACCTCGATCGCCACGTCCAGCGGCGTGCCCGGCGCCCCGCCCCGCAGGTCGGCGCCGTCGGGCAGGTGCGGCGCATCGTCGGTGTGGAACGGGCCGAACACGGTGGCCTCGGTGCAGCCGGCCGGCTTGTCGTGGTTCTGCGCCACCAGCAGCATCGACAGCCCGAGCACGTCCGACAGCAGGATGAACTCCTGGCGCGTGCCCGAGCACTTCTGGCCCGTGGCGGTCAGGAACTCGATGCCGGCCATCCACTCGGCCTCGGTCAGTTGCACCTCGCGGGCGAAGTCGTGCAGGTGGGTGACCAGCGCGCCAAGCACCTGCTTCAGGCGCGGGTCGCCGCAACCGGCGATGCGCTGCAGGAAGGCAGGGGTGATGGTCTGTGCGTCGATGTTGCGCATGGTGGGTGGTCCTTGGCGGTGTCAGAGTTTCAGCGTGCGGCGGGTGGGAAACAGGCTCAGGCCCCAGCGTTCGTGCAGCCAGCCGGCCAGCCCCTGCCGGAAGCGCAGCGTCATCACGATGGCGAGCAACCCCAGTCCGAGCAGGTACCAGCTCCCCCAGTCACTGAACGCCTTGTCGAGCGCCCAGAACACCAGCGCGCCGATCAGCGGTCCCTCGATGCGCCCGATGCCGCCGATGACCACCATGAAGATCGCGAAGGCACTCCAGTTGACGCTGAAGGCCGCGTCCGGGCTGATGCGCAGGTTGCCAACAAAGTACAGCGCCCCGGCCAGCGCCGCCCCGGTCGAGGCCACCACGTAGACCGCCAGCTTCATCCGGTCCACCGCGATACCCTGGCTTTCGGCGGCCATCTCGTTGTCGCGGAGGGCCTGCAGCGCCAGGCCCTGGCGGCTGCGCAGGAAGAGGTAGACCCCGGCCAGGGCCAGCACCACGCAGGCCAGCGCCATCCAGAACGTCAGGCTCTCGCGGGTGGACTTGGGGATGCCGCGCAGGGCGGTCAGGCTGGTGCCCGAGCCGCCGCCGACCACGGACAGGTTGGCAACCCCCAGCCGCATCACCTCGGAAATCACCCAGGTGCCAATCGCGAAGTAGCCGCCCTGGAGCCGGAACGCGATGCGCGAGACCGGGACCGCGACCAGCCCGGCGATCAGCGCCCCGAGCGGAATGGCCAGGAAGACGTTGACCCCGGCGAGGTTGGCCAGCATCAGCATCCCGTAGCCGCCCAGCCCGAAATACGCCTGCTGCCCGATCGAGACCATGCCGCCGTAGCCCGCCAGCAGGTTCCACATCAGCGCGAACAGGAAGTAGCAGGCGATTTCGACGAACTCGCGCATCCAGCTCGACTCGCCCCAGAACGGCAGCGAGGCGGCGACCACGGTCAGGGCCACGCCGATGCCCAGGGCGGTCTGGCTGGCGGGTGTGCTGCGGAGGACTTCGACCGGAAACGGTGGGACGGTGGGCATGGGCTCAGCCTCGTGTCTTGGGGAAAAGACCCTGCGGGCGCACGACCAGCACGGCGAGAAACACCAGGTGACCGAACCAGAGGCCCCAGCCTGGATCGAGCCGGAAACCGATCTGCTGCGTCAACCCGAGCACCAGCGCCCCGACCAGCGTGCCCCAGAACGAGCCCATGCCGCCGATGATCACGGCCTCGAAGGCGAACAGCAGCAGCAGCGGTCCGTCGGACGGCGAGACCGTCGTGCGCATGGCCTGCAGCACGCCGGCCAGCGCGATCAGCGTGAAGGCGATGGCCGTGGCCAGCGCGAACACATGGCGCGCGTCCAGCCCCATGGTCTCGGCGATCTCGCGATCGTCGGAAACGGCGCGGAAGGCACGGCCCAGCGCGGTGTGGCCGAACAGCCACTGCAGCCCGGCGGTCGCCAGCAGCGCGACGACCGCGATCAGCAGCGGCAAGGCGCCGATCGACCGGTCATCGGCCAGCGCGATGGCCTGCGTGGCCAGCGCACCGACGTCGATGGAGCGCGGGTCGGCCGAATA
>JBEANV010000024.1:0-4530 GCA_041165285.1 Pseudomonadota bacterium
CGTGGCGCGACCTGCCGCTGTCGGCGCGGGTGCTGCGCCCGATGGCGGGCGGACACACGCGGGTCAGGCTGTTCGGCCGCACGCTGGCGCACCCGATCTTGCTGGCCCCCGTGGCCTACCAGCGGCTGGCACACCCGGATGGCGAACTGGCCACCGCGCAGGCGGCGGCAGCACTGCAGGCCGGCATGGTGCTGAGCACGCAATCGTCCGTGCCGGTCGAGGACGTTGCGCGCATCGTCTGCACCGATCCGGACGCCGGGCCGCTGTGGTTCCAGCTCTACCTGCAGCACGACCGCGGCTTCACGCTGGAGCTGGTGCGGCGCGCGGAGGCGGCCGGCTGCACGGCGTTGGTGTTGACAGTCGATGCGCCCGTCCACGGCGCACGCGACCGCGAGCGCCGCGCCGGTTTCCGGCTGCCGCCGGGCGTGCGGGCGGTGCATCTGGAGGGTTTGCCTCCTCGCCCGGCGCGCGCGCTCGGCGCTGGACAAAGCGCCCTGTTCGACGGCCTGCTCGCCGACATGCCGACCTGGGACGACGTGGCCTGGCTGCGCGCCCAGACCCGGCTGCCGCTGCTGCTCAAGGGCGTGACACATCCCGAGGACGCGCGGCTGGCGCAATCGGTCGGCGCGGAGGGGCTGATCGTCTCCAACCACGGCGGGCGCACGCTCGACACGCTGCCCGCCACCGCCACGCTGTTGCCGCGCATTGCCGACGCGTTGGGCGGGGCGCTGCCTCTGCTGGTCGATGGCGGCATCCGGCGCGGCACCGACGTGCTCAAGGCGCTGGCGCTGGGCGCGCGGGCGGTGCTGATCGGGCGGCCGGTGGTGCATGCGCTGGCGGTGGGCGGGGCGCGCGGCGTGGCGCATGTGCTGCGGCTGCTGCGCGACGAGCTGGAGATCGCGATGGCCCTGACCGGTTGCGCCCACCTCGACAAAGCTGGGGCGCACCTGATCGAACTTGACGCAGAGCAAGCTGGACGCAGTCGGGCTGGCTATAGTGGGCACTTGTTCGATGCACGATCACGATCGCCCGCCCCCGATGAAGGCCCTGCTTGTCGATGACCACGCGCTGTTCCGCTCCGGCCTGATGCTGTTGCTGGCCGCGCGTTTTCCGGACGTGGTCATGCGCGAAGCCGAGGGCCTGACCCCGGCGCTGGCCCATCTGGCAGCCGAACCCGACATCGAGCTGGTGCTGCTGGACCTCGGCCTGCGCGACAGCCAGGGCCTGCCGACACTGCGCCAGCTGCGTGCGGTGTCGGACGAGCGCACCATCGTCGTGCTGTCGGCCAGCGACGACGCCGACACGGTGATCGCCGCACTCAACGAGGGGGCCGCGGGGTTCATTCCCAAGACCGCCCGCGGCAAGGCGGTCGAACAGGCGCTGCGCGTGGTGCTCGATGGCGGCATCTACCTGCCGCCGATCGTCTACAGCGCGGTGGCGCCTCTGCCCGAACTGGAACAGACGGACGAGGAGCGCACGGCCGAAGTGATTGACCGCCTGGGCTTGTCCCCGCGCCAGGTCGACGTGCTGCGTCTGCTGACGGCGGGGCAGTCCAACAAGGTGATCTGCCGTGAGCTGGACGTGGCGGAATCCACCATCAAGACCCACCTGCTGGGCCTGTTTCGCAAGCTGGGCGTGAACTCGCGCACCGAGGCGGTGGTGGCGGCGGCGCGGATCGGGTTGAAGTTTCCGGGCGGATGACCGGTCCGGCCGTCAACCGACGACCACCCGCACCGCTGCCCGCTTGGCCTCCGGCTCCGAATCAAACCGCTCGAACCCGGTGTAGCAGAGGAAGTGCCGGTTCGCCGCCCGACCGAACAGCGCCATGCCGAGCCGGGTCGCGAGGTCATGGCCCATCTGCGTCACGCCGTTGCGCGACACGATGATCGGCACGCCCATGTGCGCGGCCTTCATCACCATCTCGCTGGTGAGCCGGCCGGTGGTGTAGAAGGTCTTGTCGCCGCCGTCCACGCTGTGGAGCCACATCCAGCCAGCGATGGTGTCGATGGCGTTGTGGCGGCCCACGTCCTCGATGAACATCCGCAGTTGCGTGCCGAGGAACAGTGCGCAGCCGTGGACCGAGCCCGCTTTGCGGTGGATGCTGTCCTGCTGGCGCACCACGTCGAGCAGGCCGTTGAGCGTGCTTTGGCGGATGCGGGCCGTGCGGGCGTCGGGCAGGCGAAGGGCATCGACCTGCTCCATCACGTCGCCGAAGACCGTGCCCTGGCCGCAGCCGGTGGTGACGACGCGCCGGCCGGTACGGCGGTCCAGGTCCGGCAGGCCCGAGCGCGTGCAGACCGCCGCGGCGCCCACGTCCCAGTCCACGGTGATCGATTCGATGTCGGCCAGATCGTCCACCAGCCGCTGGTTGCGCAGCCAGCCGAGCACCAGCAGTTCCGGACTCGCGCCCAGCGTCATCAGCGTGACCACTTCGCGCTTGTCCACGAACACGGTCAGCGGGCGCTCGGCGGGGATCGGGATCGTGCGCCGCTCGCCGTATTCGTCCATCACCTCGATCTCGCGCAGCAGCGGGTCGCGGACCGCCGTCATCCGCGGCGCAGCGGGGCAGCGGATGGGCGCAGGGGCGGCGATGGCGATGGCCATGGCGCGGGTCAGGTCTTGGAGGCCGCGGCAGCAGGCGCCGACGCTGCGGCTGGCGGGGCATGGACAAACGCGCCCGGGTCTGCACACGCGGGGGTTTCGGCGGCTGGCCTGACCTCCTTGCCGGCGGCCTTGGCCCTGGCGTGGTAGTCGGCCGCCACCTTGTCGATCGACAGACAGAGCTTGTACGCATCGACCTTGCCCGCGTGCGCGGTCTTGGCGGTGGCTTCAGCGGCCTTGGCCTTGGCTTCATCGCTCGGGGCGGGCAGCTTGGCGACCGCGCTGCCGACCAGCGCCACCAGCAACAGCGCGCAGGGGAGGAGGGGGTGCTTCATCATGCGGGGTGGCTCGCGTGTGGGGTGGGCGGAGCGGACGAGGCGACCGGCGTGGACCGCTGTGCCGGGATCTTGCCGGCCTGGATGTCGTCAAGCCAGAGCTGGTGGTGCTCTCGGCCCCAGGCTTCATCGACGTAGCCAGTGCGCATCCCGTCGTAGGCGCCCTTCATGCCGACCGTGCCGATGTAGATGTGGCCCATGAACATCGCCATCATCAGCACGGTGGCGGTGCCGTGGACCAAGTGGGCGATCTGCATGTCACCCCGCAGCGGCGCGAAACCCGGCACCACGTCGTCCAGCACCAGCCCCGACGCGACGACCACCAGCCCGAGCACGAACACGCCGCCCCAGAACACCAGCTTCTCGCCAGCGTTGTAGCGGTGCGAGGGCACCTCCTGGCCGCCGAACAGGCCACCGCCCTTGAGCAGCCAGCCCAGGTCGCCGGCACGGGGCAGGTTGTCGCGGGCAAAGGTGATGATGACGATCACCAGCGACACGGCGAACAGCGGGCCGGCGAAGTTGTGGGCGGTTTTCAGCAGGAAGGTCAGCGCGCCGAACAGCGTGTGGCCGAGGACGGGCAGCAGGAAGAACTTGCCAAACGCCATCACGGTGCCCGAGACCGCCAGCACGACGAAGGCGATGGCGTTGGCCCAGTGGGCGACACGCTCCAGCGGGGTGAAACGCTCGATCATGCGGCCGGTGTCGGGTTCATGGCCGCCGAGCGGGCCTTTGCGCCACCAGAACAGCGCAATGGCGAGCGCCACGATCAGCAGCAGCGAGCCGCCGTAGGGAATGATCCACTGGTTGCGCACCTGCCGCCACGCTTCGCCAGCCGTCGTGCGGCGTGCGCCAGGGTATTGCACCTGCGACTGGATCAGCACGCCCTTTTCGGCGCCGGGCAGCGAGCTGTAGCCGGGTGCCGTGCCGGAGTCGCGCACGGCACGCCAGACAGTGGCCTTGTTGACCGCGGAGGCGGGCGAGGACGCTGGCGCAGTCGTGAGTGCGGGTGCCGATGCGGCGTCGCTTGCCTGCGCCCCGGCCGTGCCGCCGACGAGCAGCACGGCGACGAGCACCAGGTGGCGGATCAGCTTGATGAACATCGCGCCGCTCCTCAGGGCCGCGCGGGGGCGCGGACGTACTCGTTCTGGTTCTGGTTGCGTGCCTTGATCTGCGCTTCCCACGCGGCCTTGTCGCCGCCGGCGTAGGGCGCCTGATCGGGCTGCTTGGTGCGGAGTTCCTGCGTGCGCTCGCCGCAGCCGGCGAGGAGCGCGGCGGCCAATGCCACGGCGATGGCCAGTGTGCGGCGGCGGGTACTCATGACTTCGCGGCCTCCGGCTTGGCTTCCGGCTTGCCGTAGGCGGTGCCCCAGCCCAAGACCTCGCTGCCCTTGCCGCGCTGCACGACGCGGGTGCGGAAGATGTCCGCCACCACATCGCCATCGCCGCCCAGCAGCGCCTTGGTCGAGCACTGTTCGGCGCACGCTGGCAGCTTCCCCTCGGCCAGCCGGTTGCGGCCGTACTTCTCGTACTCGGCCTGACTGGTGTTCTCTTCCGGCCCGCCCGCGCAGAAGGTGCATTTGTCCATCTTGCCGCGC
>JBEANV010000025.1:0-3111 GCA_041165285.1 Pseudomonadota bacterium
GCTTGCTGGAGCCGGCGCTCGACGGGCCGGAGCCGGTGCGGTTGCTCTGCCATGAAGGCACGCTGGCCGATCTGCTCGCACAACTGGCGGTCCACCGGCTCGACCTGGTGATCGCCGACGAGGTGATGGCGCCGAACCTGAGCGTGAAAGCCTACAGCCACCCTCTGGGCACGACGGCGATGAGCTTCTTCGCCACGCCTGCACTGAAAACCACGCTGCAAGGTGCGTTCCCGCAATGCCTCGACGGCGCGCCGATGCTGATCCAGGGCGCAGCGTCGGCGATGCGGCAGCGGCTGGACGGGTGGCTCGGCGAACAAGGCATCCGGCCGCAGCGGGTGGGCGAGTTCGACGATGCGGCACTGCTGAAGGCGTTTGGCGCCGAGGGACGTGGTGTATTCATGTCGCCGACGGTGTTGGAAACACAGACCTGCGCGCAGTACGGCGTCGAGGTGCTCGGGCGCTCGGAGACGCTGGTGGAGGCGTTCTACGCGATCTCGGTGGAGCGGCGCATCACGCACCCCTGCGTCGTGGCGATCACGGCGGCAGCGCGGGGGCAGTTCCTCGCGCAGCCGCCGGACGCGCCCGATGTGGACTCACTTCAGCGGTGAAATAGCCGTAGGCAGGAACATGTTGGACTTCATGTTCGTGGTCAGCCACGCCGGCCCGCCATTGGGTGGCCACACCCCGATCCTGACCGCCTCGGCGCGGGCGACAGAGCGTTCGTTCAGGCTGGCGGCCGGCCAGATGTGGGTGAAGCGCGGCGTGCCGTCCAGCGCGTACATCGCCACCAGGCAGGGCGACACGGCCGAGCGCGCCGGCATGGCGGCCTCCCAGGCGTCGATCGTCGGTTGCAGGCCGCCGAGCTTGTATTCGTAGGTGCGGATCTCGAAGATCGGCCCGACCGTGCCCGGCTCGATCGGAGCCATCCACGGGAAGCCCTGGTAGCTGGTCTGGTCGAGCGCCGTCAGGAACTCGCCGCAGCCAAAGGGATTGGCGCCGAAGAGACCGCGCTGGCGTTCCCGGTCGCGTTCGGCGGGATCGGCGAAGCGGCGCAACACGGCAATCTGGTTGAGTTCGCCCACGTCGGAACACCAGCAGCCCAGCAGCGTGCCGCGGGCCTCGGGGGCGTGGACGTAGGCGTCGATCGCGGCGACGGCGGCGTTCAAGGTGCCGAGGCGGATGGTGAGGGTGGCGAGTTCGTAGTGCATGGGTCGTGGGTCTCAGTCTGCGTGCGTGGAGAGATCGGGGGTGGAGTCGGGCAGCGCAACCCCTGCGGCGTGGTGCCCGGCAATGAACCCGAAGGTCATCGCCGGGCCGAGCGTGATGCCACCGCTGGGATAGCCCCCGCCCAGGACGCTGGCCATGTCGTTGCCGGCGGCGTAGAGGCCGGAGATTGGCGCACCGTGGCCGTCGAGCACGCGGGCGCTGGCATCGGTGCGCAGCCCGGCGAAGGTGCCGAGGCTGCCCGGCACGACGCGCACGGCGTAGAACGGCCCGTGTTCGATCGGCGCGACGCAGGGGTTGGGCTGCTGCGCGGCGTCGCCCTGCATCCGGTTGTAGGGAGTGGCGCCGCGGCCGAAGGCGGGATCTCGGCCGTGGCGCGCTTCGGCGTTGAAGGCCGCGACGGTCGATTGCAATGCCGCCGCGTCGATGCCGCACGCCTCGGCCAGCGCCAGCAGATCCCGCCCGCGCCGCAGATAGCCCGAGCGCAGCGACGGCCCCAACGGCATCGGCGCTGGCTTCGCATGGCCCAGGCCGTAGCGGCGGATGAAACGGTGGTCGCAGACCAGCCATGCCTGCACCGGCTCGCCTGCGGGCACCGCCGAGAACAGCGCCACCATGAAGTCGTGGTACGGCCCGGCCTCGTTGACAAACCGCCGTCCGGCCCGCGTCACCGCGATCAGCCCTGGCTTGCCGCGCTCGATCAGGTGCGGAAAGTGTCCCGTGCTGCCATCAGCCCGCGACACCAGCGAGACCGGCGCCCAGGCCCCCGCGTGCGGCAGGTCGGTGCGGACCTTGGCCCCGACGGATTCACCCAGCCGCAGGCCATCGCCCGTGTTCTCCGGCGGTGCGGCGGACCAGTGTTCACGGCCGGTCGGCGCATGGGGGAACAAGGTGCGCATCCGCTCGACATCGTGCGGGAAACCACCACAGGCGAGGACAACGCCCCGCTCGGCGCGCAGCTCCAGCTCCCCCGCTGCACCCGCCACGACAGCGCCGACCACCCGCCCGCCTTCCCGCAGCAGGCGCCGCACCGGCGACGACACCCGCAGTTCAACCCCGCGGTCGAGCGCAGATTTCAGCAGCCGCGCCACCAGGGCATTGCCGGCGACGAGGTGCTGACCGCGGCCGTGCAGCGCGAGGTCTGCGAGGTAGCGCGTGACACGCCGTGCTGCGTAGACAAGCGACGGCCAGGACCGCACCGCGTGCATGAAATGCCGCAGATCGGCGCCCGCCGCGATGCCCATGCCCCACAGCGACACCAGATCTAGCGGGCGGCGCAGGTCGGCCAGCCGGGGACCAAGTTGCCGAGCATCGAAGGGCGCGGCACAAACCGACCGACCACCCAGGGCCGCGCCGGGTGCGTGGCCCTGGAAGTCGGGCATGGCGTTGCCGTCGATGAACTGCAGCGCAGTGCGCGAGCGGAAGAACTCGACCATGCGCGGCCCGTGGTGCAGGTAGGCGTCGAGGCGCTCGGAGTCCGCATGAGCGCCGAGCAGATTGTGCAGGTAGCGGCGCGGTGCTTCGGTGTCCTCGACGATGCCGGCCTCCACCGCCAGCGGATTGCGTGGAATCCACATCCAGCCGCCCGACCACGCCGTCGTTCCGCCCAGCACGGGTGCTTTCTCGACCACGATCACCCGCAGCCCCAGCTCCGCCGCCGTCACCGCCGCCGACAGGCCGCCCGCACCGGAGCCGACCACCAGCAGGTCGCAGTGCGTGGTCGACGTCACGCCAGCGGCCCCTCGGCGGTGAAGAACTCGACCATCAGCGCACAGACCGCCGTGAACATGCCGCCGCCCGTCTGCGTGCGGCAACCGAGATCGCGGGCGGCCTGCACCAGCGGCGTGACGGCGGGCGCGGTGATGACGTCGCCGACGAACATGTCGG
>JBEANV010000026.1:0-9580 GCA_041165285.1 Pseudomonadota bacterium
AGGACCTCATCAACACGCTGCTCGCGCACACGAGTTTGGAAAGCTCGACGCCGATCAACCTGACGATGGTGGGCGCCGACGGCCGGCCGACGCAGAAAAGCCTGCGCCAGATGCTCTCCGAGTGGATCGGCTTCCGCCTGGCCACCGTGCGCCGGCGCACCGAGCACCGGCTGGCCCGCGTGCTCGACCGCATCCACATCCTCGAAGGGCGGCAGACGGTTCTGCTCAACATCGACGAGGTGATCCGCATCATCCGCGAGAGCGACGAGCCGAAAGCGGCGCTGATCGGGCGCTTCCGCCTGAGCGACCGACAGGCCGAGGACATTCTCGACATCCGCCTGCGCCAGCTCGCCCGGCTGGAGGCGATCAAGATCGAGCAGGAACTGGCCGAGTTGCGCGGCGAGCAGGGCAAGCTGGAGGACATCCTCGGCAACCCTGGTTCGCTGCGCCGGCTGGTGGTCCGCGAGATCGAGGCCGACACCAGGCAGTTCGGTGACGACCGCCGCACGCTGATCCAGGCCGAGAAGCGGGCGGTTGCCGAAGTCAGGGTGGTCGACGAGCCGGTGACGGTGGTGGTGAGCCAGAAGGGCTGGGTGCGTGCGCGCACCGGCCATGGGCACGACGCGGCGGGCTTCGCGTTCAAGGCGGGCGATGGTCTGTACGGCACGTTCGAGTGCCGCACGGTCGATCCGCTGATCGTCTGCGGCAGCAATGGCCGGGTCTACTCGGTGCCGGTCAGTGCGCTCCCGGGCGCGCGGGGCGATGGCGCGCCGATCACCTCGCTGGTCGAGCTGGAGTCCGGCACGCAGATCCTGCACTACCTTGCTGGCCCCGCGGACCGCATGCTGTTGCTGGCCCACAGCGGTGGCACGGGTTTGCTGGCGAAACTCGGCGACCTCGTCACCCGGCAGAAGGGCGGCAAGAGCTACCTGACGCTGGAGGCCGGAGAACAGTGGTTTGCGCCGGTCACCGTGGAGCCCAGGCACACGCAGGTCGCCTGTCTGGCGGCGAGCGGTCGGCTGCTGGTGTTCGGGCTGGGCGAACTCAAGCACCAGCCCAACGGCGGACGTGGGTTGACGCTGATGGAGGTCGATGCAGGCGATCCGCTGGGCATGGTGGTGCCGCTGACGACGGGGCTGCGCGTGAGCGGCGCAGGCCGGGGTGCCAAGCCGCGTGACGAGGATCTGCGGCCCGCCGCGCTGGCGGCGTATGTCGGCCGCCGCGCGCGCAAGGGCCGCCTGATCGACACCACGATGAAAGTGCAGGCTATTTCTGCGCTCTGATTAAGGCATCCGTGGTGAATTTGATATTACAGGTGCTGTAATTGATAAATCATGGAGCGAGTTAATTTCCGTTAAGGTGGTCTGTGTAGGCTGCCGTTGGTTTCACGTGCAGGGTTGTGTTCAAATCGTAACTGTCGTGAAGTAATTTGTTCGAATCTCCAGTTCCCCCGCACCGTGCCACTTCGGTGGCGCGGGCTTTCAGGCCCGGCCCCTTTTTGGTCGGGCCTTCTTTTTTGGGGCCGCGGGAAATTGTTTCAAACTAAGGTCCGCTTCATGCCCAGCCGGTACCATGGGGGCATTCACTGAGGGATATTTTCAAATCATGCGATTGCTGCTGGCAGAAGACGACCCCTTGCTGGGCGATGGTCTGCGCGCAGGGCTCAAGGCCCTGGGTTTTCAGGTGGACTGGGTCCGCGATGGCGTGGCTGCCGAGCGCGAGCTGCTGAACCAGACCTACACCGCGGCGATCCTCGACCTGGGCCTGCCCCGCGTCGATGGCATGGACGTGCTGCACAACCTGCGCACCCGCGGCGTGGCCACGCCCGTGCTGGTGCTGACGGCGCGTGACGCCGTGCCCCAGCGCATCCAGGCGCTCGACCTCGGCGCGGACGACTACGTGGTCAAGCCGGTCGATCTGCATGAACTCGCCGCGCGGTTGCGTGCCTTGGTGCGCCGCTCCCACGGCCAGGCCCAGGACCGCCTGAGCTGCAACGGCGTCGATCTGCAACCCGCCTCGCGCGAGGTCTGGGCCGATGGCGAAGTGGTCAAGCTGTCCAGCCGCGAGTTCAGCCTGCTGCACGTGCTGATGCTGCGTCCCGGCCGGGTGCTGACCCGCGAGCAGCTCGAAAACCACCTGTACGGCTGGGGCGAGGAAGTTGGCAGCAACACCATCGAGGTCCATGTCCACCACCTGCGGCGCAAGCTCGGTTCGCACCGCATCCGCACGGTGCGCGGGGTCGGTTATGCCTTCGCCGCCCAGTCCAGCCCGGCGGCCACCGACCCCGGCGCCGACAGCAGCCTCGCGCCGCTGTGACCGCCCGGGTCGCCAGCAGTTCGCTGCGCACGCGGCTGCTGCGGCGGGTGCTGGCAGGGGTGTCTCTGCTGTGGTTGCTGGCCGCTGTGCTGGCATGGGCCGACACGCGCCGCGAACTGGACGATCTGCTGGACGGCCACCTGGCGCAGTCCGCGTCGCTGCTGGTGGCGCTGCAGTTGCAGGATGGCGGCGAGGTGCTGTTGCCGCCGGCCAATAACCTGCACCGCTACTCCCCGCGCGTCGCCTTCCAGGTCTGGCGTGCGGGACAGCTCGACATGCATTCCTGGAACGCGCCCGCCGAGCCGCTCGCACCGCTGCAGCCCGGCTTCCACGCCACGCGGCTGGCGGGGCGGGACTGGCGTGTCTTCGCGGCGCGGCCGGCCAAGTCCGACGTGATCGTGCTGGTCGGCGAGTTGAGCTACTCGCGCGCAGAGATTCTCCAGGCGGTGTTGCGCAGCTCGCTGCTGCCGTTGCTGGTGGCGCTGCCGCTGCTGGGCCTGAGTGTGTGGTGGGCGGTGCGGCTTGGGTTGGTGCCGCTGGACCGGCTGGGCAAGGAGCTGGCAGGCCGCGACCCGGCCGCTCTCGACCCCATCCAGATGCACGATGCACCCACCGAGCTGCTGCCGCTGGTGAGCGCGCTCAACGAGCTGTTCGATCGCACGACGGCGCTGCTCGCGTCCGAGCGGCGCTTCACCGCCGATGCTGCGCACGAACTGCGCACGCCCATCGCCGGCATCCGGGCGCAGGCGCAGGCGGCGCTGGCCGTCCATGACCCGGCTGCACGCCGCCACGCGCTGCAGGCCACGCTGGTCGGCTGCGACCGGGCCACTCGGCTCGTGCAGCAGCTGCTGACGCTGGCCCGCCTGGAGGCCGAACCGCAGGCGCGCCTGGGCCATGTCGATCTGGTGGTGCTGGCCCGCGACGAGGTGGTCGAGATCGCCTCGGCAGCGTTCGACGAAGGGCAGGAGCTGCAGCTGGAAGCGCCCGAGGAGGTGGGCTGGCTGCAGGTGCGTGCCGAGCCGACGCTGCTGGCCGTGCTGCTGCGCAACCTGATCGACAACGCGCTGCGCTACAGCCCGCGCGGGGCGACGGTGCGGGTTTCGGTGGTGCCGGTGATGCCGGACTGGGTGACGCTGGTGGTCGAGGACAGCGGCCCCGGCCTGCCGCCCGAGCATCTGGCCCGGCTGGGCGAACGCTTTTTCCGCGCGCTCGGCAACGAGCGGCCGGGCAGCGGGCTGGGCTGGTCCATCGTGCGCCGCATCGCACTGGCGCTGCAGCTGTCGGTGGAGGTGGACCGGTCGCCCGATCTGGGTGGACTGCGGGTGCAGATCGGCATGCGGCTGGCCGGTGCCGATTCCGAAGAACTGTCCGATCCCTTGCCTCAGGGCGTGTCGATGCCGGCGCGCGTGGTGTCCCGGTCCCACACGTAGCGGCACAGCGTCTTGCTTTCGGGCAGCAGGTAGATCACCTGCGTGGCCTCGGTCAGCGGTGCGGTGGCGTCGGCGTGGTCGCTTTGTGCCCAGGCCGGGCGCAGGCTGCGGCCCTGGGGCGTGCGTGCGAAAGCCCGCAGGCGGCGGTCCAGCGTGGCGGCATCACCCGGATCGAACCGCTCCCACAGCAGGTCCACCGGCAGCCCGTCGATCAGGCGGATCAGCGTCGCGCCCTCGTCGCGCAGCAGGGCCAGCACGGCGTCCTCGTCGCGGATCTGGCCGCGCAGGCGCTGCCATTCGTCGAACAGCATCGGCTGCATGTCCTCCAGGTGGACGCTGGCCTGGGAGAGGGCGTCGGTCCATGCCGTGAGATCGCTGGCGTTGACAGCGCTTGCCAGCCAGCGGTGGCGGCGCCGGCTCAGCGCAAGCAGCATCACGTGGCGCTCGCCCGGGCCGAGCGCCTGGTCGAAGTGGGCGCGGGCCTGTGCCAGCATGGCGGCACGCGAACCTTCGCCTTCGATCAGCCGGTGCAGCACGTATTCGTCGGCGACACGCAGGCGAGCGATCGACGGCAGCGTGTCCACGTCGGCCAGCCGCAGGGCCGCGAGTGCAGCAGACAGCGCGCCACCACCGCTGCCGCCGGCGCTCGCCGAGGCCTGGCTTTGCTGCGTCCAGCCAGCGCCGAGCAGCTGCGCCTGGCAGCCCCGCATGCGCAGCTCCAGCAACAGCTCAGACCGCCATCGCAGCGACACGTCGGGCTTCCTCCAGCGAGACCAGCCCGGCGCTGACCCAATCGAGTGCGGCCTCTTGCAGCCCGGTGTAGCCGTCCCGTGCTGCCGCGGCGTTCCATGCCTGTGGCGATGCGTGCGCGGCGAGCAGATCCGCGAGCACCGGCGTGAGCGTCAGCCATCGGCTCACCACCTGGCGGCCAAGGTGGCCGGTGTGGTCGCAGTCCGCGCAGCCAGTGCCGCGCACCGAGGGTGGCAGTCCGGCCCGTGCGGGCGTGACCGGGCGGCTGCACGACGGGCAATTCAGGCGCAGAAGGCTCTGCACCAGCACGCCTCGCACCACATTCGCCAGCAGCGGCGTTGGCCATCCGAGGCGCTCCAGCCGCATCAGCGCCGACCAGGGATCCGGCGCCGCAACGCCGAGCACGACCGGTCGGCCCTGCAACACCGCATCCGCCAGCGTGGCCGGCGAATCTGCTTCGCCCGGCGTGTCGATGAGCAGGTGGTCCGGATCCTGGGTAAGCGCGGCGGCGAGTTCACCTGGCGACGGTCGCTCCAGCATCAGCACACGCTGACCCCCGGCGGCCAGCTCGCGGGCCAGCGCCTGCAGCGTGACGGACTTGCCCGCGCCGGGCGGCGACACCACCAGCCACAGGCCGTGGGCGCGCTGCAGCGCGCTGCGCAGTCGATCGAGTGTCGGTCCGTCGTGGCCCAGTTCATCGAGAGTGGGCGGGTGACCCGAGGCGGCCGGGGTCGGCAGACGCAGTACCGCGGCGCGCTCGGTCCGACCGTCCGCCGTTTCGCGCGACAGCACCGTGATCTGCGCCGTCAACTGCCGTCCGGCATGCACGACCGGCAGGTGGCCATCCCGGGTCGCGGCCGACTGCAGGGCCTCGAACACGGCGTCGAATGAAGGGGCCTGCGCGTCTGCCGATACCGGCGCCCGGCGCAGCACGCCCTCGACACGCATCCGCCAGGCGCCCTGGGTTGGGCGGACCTCATCGGGTGTTTCCGTCGTCTCGGCCTGCAGCCAGTGGACATGGGTGGCGCGGGCGCTCAGCGCGTGGCGCAGCACGCCATTGATGTGGCGCATTGCGTCCGATTCGGCCGGCACGTCGCGCCCTGGCCGGCGCACGCCGGTGTGGCGGGCTTCGTCGGCCATGCGGGTCTGCTCGATCCGGTCGACGAAGCCGAGCAGCGCCTGTACCGGCGTGACGTACCAGCGCGTGCGCGGGTGGCCGGCGTCGCGCAGGCGGGCTTCCAGCCAGAGGCGGTGGTCGCGGTCGAAGGGATCCGCCAGCACCAGCGCGACTGCGCCGTCTGCCGCCCGCAAGGCCACGCACAGGCGCTGCCGGCTGACGTCCAGGGGAATCAGGCGGGTGTCCACCTGCTCGACCGTTGCCCGGCTCAGCTCGGCCGGCGGCATGCCACTGGCGAGGCCCAGCCAGTCGCGGAAGGCCCCGTCCTGGGCGGACGGGGGCACGGGACGGTGGGTGTCGGCGCTGTAGCGCCGCATCAGGCGCTGGACGACCCGTTCGGCCTGTTCCTGCGCCAGCACCCTGATCTGCTCCTGCTCGCTCATGGCGCCATTAGGCTCCAGTCTCCCGGCCTGCAACGCCCCGCGCCCGCGGGACACTGCCCCCGAGGTCCGGGGCAAAGGCCGCCCGAACCAGCCAGGCCGCCAGCACGGCCACCAGCGTGAACAGCGCGCAGCTCCACAGTTCGAAGGGCACACCCAGCAGCGACACCGCCGCGTCCGCGCACGATGAACGAACCTCGAACACCTCTGGTTGCCAGGCATCCAGCCCGAGGCCGGAGATGATCCGGTCCGCCAGCGTCATGTCGCAGGACGGCAGCTTGGCGGCAACCAGATTCTGGTAGAGCGCCGCGGCTGCGCCTGTCAGACCGAGTGCGGAGACCAGCAGGGCTGACAGCGCGGCAGAGAGTCGCCCCGTGCTGCCGACCGGCATCGCCGCTGCGAGCAGCGCCACCAGCGCGATGGCCAGGTACAGCACCCGCTGCAGGATGCACCACGGGCATGGTTCCATCCCCCAGACGTGCTGGGCGTACAGGGCGCCACCGACGCTGGCCAGACAGACCAGCGCGATCAGCACCAGCACCACCCGCGCGTGGCGTTGCAGCAAGGCGGTTGCGCTCATTCGATTTCGGCGATCAGCTCGATCTCGACACACGCACCCAACGGGATCTGCGCCACGCCGAAGGCGCTGCGGGCATGTGCGCCGATCTGGTCGCCGAACACCTGTGCGAACAGCTGCGACGCGCCGTTGGTCACCAGGTGCTGCTCGGTGTAGTCGCCGGTGCTGTTGACCAGGCTCATCACCTTGACGATGCGGCGCACGCGGCCAAGGTCGCCGACCGCCGCTTGCAGCGTGCCCAGCAGGTCGATGGCGATGGCGCGGGCGGCCTGCTGACCTTCCTCGGTGGTCATGGTCTTGCCGAGCTGGCCGACCCAGGGCTGGCCGTTGCGCTTGGCGATGTGGCCGGACAGGAATACCAGATTGCCTGTCTGCACGAAGGGCACGTAGGCGGCGGCGGGGATGGCCACCGGCGGCAGCGTGATGCCCAGTTCCTGGAGTCGTTGGGGGATGTTCATGGGGGACTTGGTGTGAAAAAAATCGCAGCGTGCGGGGTGGGCTGCCTTGACGATCCTACACTGGCCGCAGCGCGAATGCGCGAATCCGCGAAGGGGTGAGGCGATGGGTTCAGCGGGCCGAGGAGGCGTGTGGGCTGCTTCGGGCGGCTTGCTTGGTACCGCGTTGCAATTGCAGCAGGCTGCGCTGGCCGGCCCTGGGCCACGCCTGCTGGCGGTTGCCGCGGTGGTCGTGGCGGGGCTGGCGGGGCTGCTGTATGCCGCGTGGCGGTTGCGGTCCGGGCAGCCACCGCGGCGCTGGTCCGGTCTGTGGACCGGTGCGGGGATCGGGCTGGCCGCTGCCGTGCTCGCGTGGACTGCGACGGACTGGCGGGCCCAGCAGCGGCTGGCGGACCGGCTGGATCCGGCGCTGGAGCTGCAGACGCTACCCCTCACCGGAGTGGTGTCGGGCTTGCCGGTGTGGCGGCCGGACAGCGTGCGGTTCGATCTGGTGGTCGACCGGATGGACCCGGTGACACCTGCACCTGCAGGCGTTCCGCGACGGATCAGTCTGGCTTGGTATCCCACCGGAGACACCGCCGGCTTCACCGCGGCGAGCCTGCCGCGGGCTGGTCAGCGCTGGCGCCTGTCGGTGCGGCTGAAGCTGCTGGACGGGCCGGTGAATCCGCATGGCTTCGACGGGGTGCTGGCGCTGTTCGAACGGGGTGTGGGCGCGGCTGGGACCGTGCAGGGCCGCATCGGTCAGGGGGCCGTTCTGCTGGAAGAAACCGGCAGCGAACCCGTGGACCGCCTGCGCCAGGATCTGCGTGACCGCCTGCGCCGCCATCTGGGCGACACGCCCGCTGCAGGGCTGCTGGCCGCTCTTGGCGTGGGCGATCAGGCCGCCATCGAACGGGGTGACTGGGCCGTGTTCCGCACCACGGGCGTGGCGCACCTGGTCTCGATCAGCGGCTTGCACGTCACGCTGCTGGGCTGGCTGGGGGGCATCGTGATCGGGCAGCTCTGGCGGTTGCGCAGCCCTTGGCTGCTGGTCTGGCCGGCGCCGGTGGTGGCCCGCTGGGGCGGGCTGGCTGCAGCGGTGGCCTACGCGCTGCTGGCGGGCTGGGGCGTGCCGGCGCAGCGCACGGTGCTGATGCTGGCGATCGTCGTGTGCTTGCGCAGCGGGGCGCGGCGCTGGTCGGGTGCGCGCATCCTGCTGGCGGCCGCGGTGGGTGTCGCCCTCTGGGATCCCTGGGCGATGCTGCAGGCAGGGTTCTGGTTGTCGTTTGTCGCGGTGGGGCTGTTGATGCTGGGCGGTTCGCCGTCCGACAAGGCGCCGCGCCGCGGCTGGCGCGCGCACTCGCTGCACGAACTGCGCAGCCTCTGGCGCACGCAGTGGGTTGTCACGGTGGGGCTGGCGCCGTGGACACTGCTGTTCTTCCAGCAGGTGTCGCTGGTTTCTCTGCTGGCCAATGCGGTGGCGATTCCGGTGGTGACGCTGCTGATCACGCCGCTGGCGCTGCTGGGTCTGCTGTTCGCGCCGCTGTGGGGCTGGGCGCTGCCGGTGGTCGACGGGCTGATGCAGGTGCTGCAGGCGCTGGCCGCATGGCCGTGGGCGAGCGTGCACCTGCCGGCCGTGCCGCCGTGGGCGCAGTGGCTGGGTGTGGCGGCCGGCGTGCTGCTGGTCGCACCGCTGCCGACCGTGCAGCGGCTGGCCGGCCTGCCGCTGCTGCTGCCGATGCTGTGGCCCGTGCTACCGGTGCCTCCGGAGGGCGAGTTCGAGCTGCTCGCGGCGGACATCGGCCAGGGCAACGCGGTCCTGGTGCGCACCGCGCGCCATCACTTGCTCTACGACACCGGCCCTGCCTACGGGCGCCACGGGGAGGCGGGCAATGCCGGCGAGCGTGTGCTGGTGCCGCTGCTATGGGCGTTGGGCGTGCGCCGTCTCGATCAACTGGTCATCAGCCACCGCGACACCGACCACAGTGGCGGCGCGGACGCCGTGCTGCAGTCACTGCCCGTGGGGCTGGTGCAGAGTTCGCTGGAGCCGGGGCATCCGCTGCGCCAGCGCGCGCCGCACCAGCGTTGCACGGCGGGCACGCGCCGGACCTGGGATGGCGTGCGCTTCGAGGTGCTGCACCCGGAGGCGGCCGACCACGACCGGTCGGCAATGGCCGTGCTGCGACCGAATGCCGTGTCGTGTGTGTTGCGCGTGGAGTCCGTGAGCGGCCGGGCGGCGCTGCTGACCGGTGACATCGGAATCGACCAGGAACTGCGCCTGGTCATCCGCCAGCCGGAGCGCCTGAAGGCGGAGGTGCTGCTCGTCCCGCACCATGGCAGTGGATCGTCGTCGACACTGCTTTTTCTCAAATCAGTGCAGCCGACCTGGGCTATCGTGCAGGCAGGGCGGCACAACCGCTACGGGCATCCGGCACCTGCGGTGATGGCACGTTACGACGCACAGGGCATCGCGGTGGTTCGAACGCCCCAATGTGGTGCATGGCACTGGCGCAGTG
>JBEANV010000027.1:0-5773 GCA_041165285.1 Pseudomonadota bacterium
AACACGCTGGCGCTGTTGTCCAGACCGGCCGCGTACAGCATGGCCTGCAGGATGTCGATCGTCTTCGCCGAGCCATTGCGGCCGAACACGTTCAGCGGCATGAGCCGCGCCATCGGGGCCACGCCCGCCACGCCGATGCCGTTGAAGGTGGCGGCTGCTGCGGTACCAGCGACGTGCGTGCCGTGCGAGACGGCGTTGTCTTCGGCCAGTCGCTGGTCGTCGCCGTTGGCCCGGTTGCGGTCGCCGGGCAGGCGGTCGGTGACGAAGGCCCGCCCGGGCGAAGCGAGCTGCGGCTGCAGGTCGGGGTGGTCGAGCATCACGCCGGTGTCGATCACCGCAATGATCGGCCGCTGCCCTGGCTGGACCGGCAGCGCCTGGATGCGGTTGATGGCCGCGGGCAACGCGATCAGAGCGTGGTGCCAGTGCTGCTCGCCGTAGTGCAGGTCGTTGGGCGGGAAGGTGCCGATGGTGGCCGAGGTCTCCAGCTGCCAGTTCGGTTCGACATAGTCGTAGGCGCCAGTGGCACGCAGCGCCTTGGCGTAACGCAGGGTGTCCAGCCGGGCATCGGCGTGCGCCAGGACCGGGTGCTCTGGCGACGCCGAGGCTGCCAGTGCGCCGACCGGAGGCTGGCGGGTATCGGCATCACCGGCCAGCAGCGCCAGCCCGCGTCGGCGTTCGCTGGGCGTGCCGGGCAAGGTGATGAGATGTGGTCCTTGCACTGATCCACCCGATGCGGGCCGGGCCAGTGCCTTTGCCTGGGCCGTGGCCGTGCTGCGGCCCTGGGCAACGAGTTCGCCGGGATCGAAGCCCGTGCGGGCCGCTGCGGCGACGCAGCCGGTCGTGGTGGTGGCCGATGGCCCGGCGCGCAGCGTGTAGCCGGCGGCTTGCTTGAACGCCTCGATCTTGAGGTAATAGCGCCCCGTCTCGGTGATGCGCACGCACTCGAAGCGGGTGTCGCTGCGGTCGGATGCGCCGGTCAGTGCGCCATCTGCCGACACCACGTACAGGTCCAGATCGGCCGGCGCGGCGGCCGGATCCGTGCCGGGCGCGAACTCCAGTTCGACCAGATCACCGCGCTGCAAGTCGAGCACGTAGGCATCGGTGGGGTCACCATCGACCTGGTTGCTGCCGGCCGGGCCGGTGCCGGGGCGGTTGACGCTGCCAATGAGCAGCACCGGGGCGGTCAGCGCCTGTGCGGTGGCGAGGTCGTTGTTGCGGGTGCGTCCGAGCTGGTTGACGTCGTTCAGATCCGAGTCCGCAGCCGCGCCCGCCGGCACCGACAGCGTGCCCGAGAGCCGGTAGCCCGCACCCGCGAGGTCCGTGCCCGCGTCACTGCTGCTGTTGCCGCCACAACCCGCCAGCGCTGCGCATGCCACCATGCCTGTCCATGCCCGACGGGCTGCTCCCCTGAATCCCATGTACCCGCTCTCCATGTGTGTCAATGTGTGACGTAATGCGCAGAAAATCATATACATCGGCGCTGCATGGTTCGGTGATGCCGGCACTGTGTTGCACCGGGAGAGTGCGTTATTACACGCTTGCACCGCTACAGTTGTGTCCATGAACCTGCTTGATGCAATGCGCTACCTCGCGGCACTGGCCCAGCACCGCCACTTCGGCCGGGCTGCCGAGGCCTGTCACATCACGCAGCCGGCGCTGTCGAACGCGGTGCGGGCGCTGGAGCAGGAGTTCGGCGTGACGGTCGTGCGTCGCGGTCGCCAGTACGAAGGGTTGACGCCGGAAGGCGAGCGCGTGCTGGCGAGTGCGCACCGGATGCTCCATGAACGCGAGGCGCTGCGGCAGGAACTGAGCGCCTCGATCGCCGACCCTGGCGGGCCGCTGGTGATTGCGTGTGTGCCGACGGCGGTGCCGGTGGCGGCTCGGCTGGCAGCGCGGCTGCGCGAGCGGCATCCGGGCATCCGGCCGGCGGTGCGCTCGCTGAGTTCGGCCGAGATCGAGACGGGGCTGGAGGAGCTGTCGTTCGACCTGGCGCTCGGTTATGTCGATCGGGCGAGGGCGCGCGCGCTGAAGGCGCAGGTGCTGGCGACCTACAGCGAGCGGTATGTGCTGCTGCGCCGCCGCGTGTCGGGCACGGCCGAGCCGATGCGCTGGGCGGACGCGGCGCGGCTGGACCTGTGCATGCTCACGCGCGAGATGCACAACCGGCACATCGTCGATGACACCTTCGCGCGGGTCGGGGCAGTGGTGCAGCCGGTGATCGAGACGAACTCGGTGCTGACGCTGATGCTGACCGTGCTGGAGGGGGACGGCGCTGGCGGCGGCGGGATGTGCAGCGTGATGCCGGGGGTGCTGGCCGAGCTGGCGCGGCAGTACCCGGCGCTCGAACTCGTGCCGCTGGTCGAGCCGGACCTGACGGTGACGATGGGCCTGCTCCTGCCACAGGGCGGGCGCCTGTCGCTGGCGCAGCAGGCGGCGACCACCCTGGCGGCCGATCTGCGCTGGTGGCGAGGGGTGGTCGGGCCGGCGGATGTTGCGGTGCATCATTCGCCGGCTGTATCGGGTGGTTCGAAGGGGTGATTGGACAGGGGCGGCGGGCCGGCGGATAGTGTCCGCATGACCGATATTCCTCTGACTTCCGCCCAGCAGCAGGCGGTGGCCGCCGTGCTGGCCGAGCGCACCGCGCTGCCGGGTGCGCTGCTGCCGGTGCTGCATGGCGTGCAGGACGCGCTCGGCTTCATCCCCCCTGCGGCGCTGCCGGTGATCGGGCGGGCCTTGAGCCTGTCGCGGGCCGAGGTCCACGGCGTCGTCACCTACTACCACCACTTTCGCACCACGCCGCCGCAGGGGCGGGTCGTGCAGGTCTGCCGGGCCGAGGCGTGCCGTTCGATGGGTGCAGAGGCGTTGTTGGCCCATGCGAAGGCGACGATCGATGCGCATGGCTGCGACACGCTGGAGGCCGCGTACTGCCTCGGTTTGTGTGCGCAGTCGCCGGCCGTGATGATTGGCGAGCGGCTGCACGCTCGCATGACGCCGGCTCGACTGGATGCCCTGCTGGCCCCGGCCTCCAACGTCACCGAAGGAGCGGCCTCGTGAGCGCACTGACCCTCTACGTGCCCCGCGACAGTGCCGCACTCGCGGTCGGCGCCGACGCCGTGGCCGATGCGCTCCACGCCGAGGCGCTGGTGCATGGCGTGGCCCTGAACTTGGTCCGCAACGGCTCGCGTGGTCTGCTGTGGCTGGAAACGCTGGTCGAGGTCGCCACGCCGAGCGGGCGTGTGGCTTACGGGCCGGTGACGGCCGAGGACGTATCGGCGCTGTGGTCCGCGCTGGTGACCGACTCGACCGGGCAGGGCGCCGCTCACCCGCTGCGCCACGGCCTGACCGAGCAGATCCCGTACCTGGCGAAGCAGCAGCGCCTGACCTTCGCCCGCGTTGGCGTGACCGATCCACTGTCGCTGGACGACTACGCGGCGCACGGCGGCTGGGCCGGGTTGAAGGCGGCGGCATCGCGTGACGGCGCGGCGATCGTGGACGAGGTGCTGCGCTCGGGTCTGCGTGGACGTGGCGGGGCGGCGTTCCCGGCGGGCATCAAGTGGAAGACCGTGGCGGCGGCTGTGGCGAGTGGACCCGCTGCGCAGAAATACGTCGTCTGCAACGCCGACGAGGGCGATTCCGGCACCTTCGCCGACCGGATGCTGATGGAGGGCGACCCCTACCTGCTCATCGAAGGCATGGCGATCGCCGCGCTGGCAGTGGGTGCGACCGAGGGATACGTCTACGTCCGCTCCGAATACCCGCACGCGGTGGTGACGCTGACCGAGGCAGTGCGCCGGGCGACGGCCGCCGGCTGGATCGGCGACGACGTGTGCGGCTCGGGCAGGGCGTTCCATCTGCACGTCCGCATGGGCGCCGGCTCCTACGTCTGCGGTGAGGAAACGGCGATGCTGGAAAGCCTCGAAGGCAAGCGCGGCATCGTGCGTGCCAAGCCGCCGCTGCCCGCCCTTGAAGGTTTGTTCGGCCAGCCGACCGTCATCAACAACGTGCTGACCTTCGCCGCCGTGCCGACGATCCTGGCGCAGGGAGCGGACTTCTACCGGGGCTACGGTGTCGGGCGCTCGACCGGGACGCTGCCTTTCCAGATCGCTGGCAACGTGAAGCAAGGCGGGTTGGTCGAGCGTGCTTTCGGGCTGACCTTGCGCGAGTTGCTGTTCGACTTCGGCGGCGGCACCGCGTCGGGCCGACCGGTCAAGGCGGTGCAGGTCGGCGGCCCGCTCGGCACCTACGTCCCCGAATCACAGTGGGACGTGCCGCTCGACTACGAAGCCTATGCCGCGGTCGGCGCGGTGGTCGGCCACGGCGGGCTGGTGGTGCATGACGACACCGCCGACATGGCCGGTCTGGCGCGTTACGCGATGGAGTTCTGCGCGCTGGAGTCGTGCGGGAAATGCACGCCGTGCCGCATCGGCTCCACGCGCGGCGTCGAGGTGATCGACCGCATCACCTTGAACCGCGACAAACCCGTGGTCCGCGATCAGCAAGTCACCTTGCTGCGCGATCTGTGCGAGACGATGGTCGGCGGCAGCCTGTGCGCGATGGGGGGCATGACGCCGTTCCCGGTGCTGTCGGCGCTGAACCACTACCCCGCGGACTTCGGTCTTTGAGGCGAAGGAGACATTGATGAACTATCCCGTCATCCCGATCAAGGTTCAGGAAATCGACTATGGCACCCCCGTGAGCCGCCTGGGCTTGGACGCCGAACCCGTTACGCTGACCATCGACGGCTTTGCCGTCACGGTGCCGAAGGGCACGTCGCTGATGCGCGCCGCCGTGGACGCGGGCATCCAGGTGCCCAAGCTCTGCGCCACCGACTCGCTGGAGCCGTTCGGCTCGTGCCGCCTGTGCCTCGTCGAGATCGACGGCCGACGCGGCACCCCGGCGTCCTGCACCACGCCCGCCGAAGCCGGCATGAACGTGCGCACGCAAAGCCCGACGCTGCAGAAACTGCGCAAGGGCGTGATGGAGCTGTACATCAGCGACCACCCGCTCGACTGCCTGACCTGCGCGGCCAACGGCGACTGCGAGCTGCAGGACATGGCGGGTGTCGTTGGCCTGCGCAACGTGCGCTACGGCGTCGGCGAAACGTCCGTGGCCAGTGTCACCGGACGCCACCACCTCGCCCACGCCAAGGACGAATCGAACCCGTACTTCACCTACGACCCGAGCAAGTGCATCGTCTGCAACCGCTGCGTGCGCGCCTGCGAGGAGGTGCAGGGGACGTTCGCGCTGACGATCTCGGGCCGCGGCTTCGAGTCGCGGGTCTCGCCGGGGATGGACGAGCCGTTCATGCAGAGCGAGTGCGTCTCCTGCGGCGCCTGCGTGCAAGCCTGCCCGACCGCGACGCTGACCGAGAAGACCGTGATCGAACTCGGCCAGCCCGAGCACAGCGTCGTCACCACCTGCGCCTACTGCGGCGTGGGGTGCAGCTTCAAGGCCGAGATGAAGGGGTCGCAGGTCGTGCGCATGACGCCGTGGAAGGACGGCAAGGCCAACGAGGGCCATAGCTGCATCAAGGGCCGCTTCGCCTGGGGCTACGCGACGCACAAGGACCGCCTGACCAAGCCGATGGTGCGCGACAAGATCACCGACCCGTGGCGCGAGGTGAGCTGGGACGCGGCGTTGAGCCATGCCGCGGGCGAGTTCCGCCGCATCCAGGGCACCTACGGCCGCGATTCGGTCGGCGGCATCACGTCGAGCCGCTGCACCAACGAGGAAACCTACCTCGTGCAGAAGCTTATCCGCGCCGCGTTCGGCA
>JBEANV010000028.1:0-8188 GCA_041165285.1 Pseudomonadota bacterium
CTGGCAATGCCGGTGATGAAGCTGGTGTCCTGGCGGGTGTCCATGTCTGGAGCAGGGCGCACAGCCTCGCCCGGCAGCTCCAGCACATCCGACACCGAATCGACCACCGCGCCGACCACCCGGCCGCGGATGTTCAGCACGATCACCACCGTGAAGCCGTTGTACTCGGCGCTTTCGCAGCCGAACTTGATGCGCAGATCGACGATCGGCACGATCACGCCGCGCAGGTTCACCACGCCCTTGAAGCACGACGCCGCGTTGGCGATGCGCGTCGGCGCCTCGTAGGAGCGGATTTCCTGCACCTTGAGGATGTCGATGCCGTATTCCTCCTGCCCGAGCCGGAACGTCAGGTACTCGCCCCGCAGGTGGCTGGTGTCGTTGGCACTGTCGCCGGCGTCACCATGGCGCTGCGCGGAAGAGCTGCCGCCGCTGCTGGATGATCGGGGGGATGTCTGGTGTTTGAGGGCCGTGCTCATCTTGATCCTTGATGTGCGATGGACTGGATTCTCTAGGTCGGACACCGCGTCGATGGCCGAAGCAGCGGGGCATAGGTGGCCCAGTTTCTGACCCGTCGCCGCCTACAATCGACCGATCCTTTCCCGCGCAAGCAGTCACCCATCCGCACCATGTCCGGCAGCACCTTCGGCCTCCTGTTTCGTGTCACCAATTTCGGCGAAAGCCACGGTCCGGCCATTGGCTGCGTCATCGACGGCTGCCCGCCCGGGCTGGCGCTGTCCGAGGCCGACATCCAGCCCGATCTCGACCGCCGCCGCCCCGGCACCAGCCGCCACGTCACCCAGCGCAACGAGCCGGACCAGGTCGAGATCCTTTCCGGCGTCTACGAGGGGCTGACCACCGGCACCCCGATCTGCCTGCTGATCCGCAACACCGACCAGCGCAGCAAGGACTACGGCAACATCCTGGACACTTTCCGCCCCGGCCACGCCGACTACACCTACGGGCGCAAGTACGGCCTGCGTGATCCGCGGGGTGGCGGGCGGTCGTCGGCTCGGCTGACGGCGCCGATGGTGGCGGCCGGTGCCGTGGCCAGGAAGTGGCTGAAGGCGAAACACGGCACCACCTTCCTCGGCTGGATGAGCCAGCTCGGCCCGATCGGGATTCCCTTCGAGGACGAGAGCCAGATCCCGCTGAACCCGTTCTTCGCCCCCGGCATCTCGCAGATCGAGGCACTGGAAACCTACATGGACGATCTGCGCCGCGCGGGCGATTCGTGTGGCGCCCGCATCCAGGTGGTGGCCCGCGGCATGCCGGTCGGGCTGGGTGACCCGCTGTTCGACAAGCTCGACGCCGATGTGGCCTACGCGATGATGGGCATCAATGCGGTCAAGGGGGTCGAGATCGGTGCCGGTTTTGCGTCGGTTGCCCAGCGTGGCACCGAGCATGGCGACGAGATGACGCCGGCTGGCTTCCGCAGCAACAACGCAGGTGGTGTGCTGGGCGGCCTGTCCACCGGGCAAGATCTGGTGGTATCGATCGCCATCAAGCCGACCAGCTCGATCCGCACGCCGCGTGAATCGGTCAACCGAGCCGGTGAACCGACCACAGTAGAGACCTTCGGCCGCCACGATCCCTGTGTCGGCATCCGCGCGACACCGATCGCCGAAGCGATGCTGGCGCTGGTGGTGATGGACCATGTGCTGCGGCACCGTGCGCAGTGCGGCGATGTGATGCTGCCCATCGGGCCGCTGCCGGGTGCGGCGCCCGAGGTGGGCTGAGCCGGCCTGTGCTTACGCCCGCGCGAGCATGGCGGGATCGAGCACCGCGGGCAGATCCAGCTCCGGCGTCGTCTCGCCCCGCAGGCGCACCAGGCTGCGCAGGTAGCGCGGCTCCACAGGTGTGCCCAGCGGTGGAACGGCCTCGTGCTCGGCGTCGCCGGCTGCGAAGACCTCGTCCACGGCGTCGACCAGCATCCCCATGGGCGGTGATCCACCGCCCTCGGCGTGGCCCAGGTCCACCATCACAATGCACGTTCGCCGGCTGATCCGGGCCGAGCCCAGCCCGAGTCGGCTGCCGAGGTCGATCACCGGTACCACCGCGCCGCGCAGGTTCATCACCCCGCGCACGCAGTCCGGCATCAGCGGGACGGGCGTCAGCGCGCCGAATTCGAGGATTTCCTTCACCTGGTCCAGCCCCACGGCGTAGCGGGCCTGGCCCAGTGCGAAGCGCAGGTACTGGCCCATGCCCTTCAGCCCCGGCATCCGGTGTCGGGCAGCAGATCGCCCAGACCGCTGCGCTGCAGCACTTCCGCCAGCCCGGGTGTGGTGTTGCACAGGCGCAGACCGCGGCGTTGCTCTGCCCGACTGCGGCGCAGCGCCAGCAGCAGTTGCAGCCCAGCCGTGTCGCAGGCCGACACCTGCGCCAAGTCCAGTGCATCGTCCGGCCCGGCCTGCGCCAGCCAGTCGAGCAACTGCGTGCGGCGCCGGGCCGCGTGGCGGATGGTCAGGTCTCCGTCGATCACGGGCACAGCCGTGCGACGGCGTCCACGAGCTGCGAAGGCTGGAACGGCTTGGTGATCCACGCCCGCACACCCGCTGCACGACCCTCGATTTTCTTCGCTTCCTGCGACTCGGTGGTCAGCATGATGATGGGCGTGAACCGGTGGTCGGCCATCGTCTTGACGTGGCGCGCGAAGCTCAGCCCGTCCATGCGCGGCATGTTGACATCGCAGACGATGAGCGCCGGGGGATGGGTGTCGAGCCGGGCCACGGCGTCTTCGCCGTCCACGGCTTCCACCACGGCGTAGCCGGCTTTCTGCAACGCGAGCTTGGCGACGGTGCGGAAACTGCTCGAATCGTCGATCACCAGGATGGTCTTGCCGGTGGACAGGGGAAGGGTCGTGGTCATGCAGCGGGCCTCGGTCCGGTTCAGAAAAACTCGACGCTGCCGTTCTGGGATGGCACTTCGGGCTGGCCGTGGTGGCGGGCGCGCTGTTCCTGCATCGTGTAGGAGCGTTCCAGCTCGGCCAGCCAGCGCATGGCGTCGGCGTGGCTCGCGTGTTCATTGCGGCGCATCCATTCGGTGAAGCGCTGCATGTCACTGGCGACGTTGGTCAGTGTCTGGTTGAGCCGGTCCTGGAACTGCATGCCGAGCAGCACGCGCTCCAGATCCTTCTCGATCCGCACGCTCAGGGACTGCAGCGCCGAGGCGGCCACCTCGGGTTCTGCGCGCTCCACGGCCAGCTCGACGAGCGAATGGCGCGCCAGCAGGAGGGCACGGTCCTGGCGTTCATGGTCGCTGCGGGTGTCCGCGGCCACCTGCTGCGACAGCAGCGCGAGCGCCGAGCGGGTGTCGTCCAGTCGCTGCAATGCCGTGGCTTCGGGTGGCAGGCTGCCGAGCAGGTCGGTCTCGATCGCGTCCAGCTGTGCCAGCGACTCGGCGAGCTGCGCCAGGAGTTGCTCGCGGCGCTGGTGGGTGATGTCTACGTCGTCGAGCAAGCGGATCAGCACGCGGTCCTGGCGGTCGTTGACCACGGAAGGTGTCGTGGGCGTGTCGCCACCGGCCGCTGTGCCGGGTGTCCGCTGGCTGGCTGCCATCACGCCGTCGCACAGCCGAGAAAACGATTCCAGCAGGTCGCCAATGCCGCTTTCCACAGCGAGGCGCGAGGCTTCGACATGGCGTTGCCACACCGGCACCACCTCGGCCACCATCATGCGCGGACCCTCCCCGAGGGAGGCCTCGGCGCCTTGCGGTGGAGCGCAATCGCAGTCGGACTGGAGGTGCAGCGGCATGGGGATGGCAGGCAAAGTGGAGGGCAGAGCCCGCACTGTCGCGTTTGTCCCCCTTGCGCAATCCCCGAAATTCAGTGTCGATTGACGGGCAGTTCGTCCGGGGGCATACCCGTCAGGTCGAGGCGGTCGGCGCGCCTGCCAGGCTCATCGCCTCGCGCCAGAGCCGCGGCGGCACATGGTGCGTCAGGCGGAACACGGCCCGCTCCAGCAGCGCCGGATGCAGTTCGTGGCCCACTTCGTCGGCAATGTCGAGCGTCGCGTCGCCGCCGTCCAGGGCCGCCACGTGTTCGAAGGCCGCGGTGGCGTGCTGCGCCGGGATGACGGCGTCCTGCCCGCCATGGAAGAAGTGGAACGTGGTCAGCGCTGGCGCCACGTCGGGCAGCCGCGCGAAGCGGCCCGAGAACGCCAGCACCCGCCCGACCAGATCCGGCGCCGCGACCGCCGCTTCGAGCGACACGATGCTGCCCTGCGAGAAGCCGACCAGCGCGGTTGCGGCCGGCCCCACGCCGAGGCGCTGCTGGTGGCCGCGCACCCAGTCGATCAGCGCGGGAACAACCGCCTGCACGCGCTCGACACGGTTTTCCTCCGTCACGCCGACGATGGAGAACCACTGGCGGCCCTGCGCCGTAGGCGCTGCGTCAAAAGCATCGAAGCCGTCCGGCAGCAGCAAGGCCGCTTGCGGGAAAGATGCCCGCAGCGCCTTGGCCAGCGGCACGAGGTCATCGGCGGAAGCGCCGACCCCGTGCAGCAGGATGAAGAGTTGTGCGGGCGCACCGGTGTCCGGCAGGCTCTGCAGCAGGCGAGCGGTCATGGGAAATCCTTGGTGAAACGGAAACTGAAACAGAAACGCAGGCAGAGGGGGCCGTCGTGCTCAGGCACAGGCCTGCACGATGTCGGCGGCGAAGGCGTCGACCGACTCGGGCGTGGTGTCCCACGAACACATGAACCGGCAGCCGCCGCCCGCGATGAACTGGTAGAAGCGCCAGCCTTGGGCCTGGACCCGGGCGATGGCAGTCTGCGACAGACGGGCGAACACTGCGTTGGCCTGCGGCGCGTGCAGGCGCTCGACACCCGCCACGCCGTCCAGTGCCCGGTACAGACGCAGCGCCATCGCATTGGCATGGCGCGCATTGACCAGCCAGGTGTCGTTTTCGAGCAGCCCGAGCCACGGCGCCGAGATGAAGCGCATCTTCGACGCGAGCTGTCCGGCCTGTTTGACGCGGTAGGCGAAGTCTTCCGACAGCGTTCGGTCGAAGAACACCACGGCCTCGCCGATCGGCAACCCGTTCTTGGTGCCACCGAAACACAGCACATCGACCCCGGCACGCCAGGTGATGTCGCTCGGGTGGCAGCCCAGCGTGGCGACCGCGTTGGCGAAGCGTGCGCCGTCCATGTGGACCTTGAGGTGGCGTCGCTTGGCGATGGCCGCGATGGCGCGGATCTCCTCGACGCTGTAGACCGTGCCGAGTTCGGTGGCCTGCGTCAGGCTGACCACCTTGGGCTTGGGGTAATGCAGGTCGTTGCGTCTGGTGACCAGCGTCTCGACCGCGTCGGGCGTGAGCTTGCCCAGCCTGGCCGAGGCGCTCTCGGCTTCTGCCACCAGCAGCTTCGAGCCGTTGGAGAAGAACTCCGGCCCGCCGCATTCATCCGTCTCGATGTGCGCGACCGGGGTGCAGATCACCGAGTGGTAGCTCTGGCACAGCGAGGCCAGCGCCAGCGAGTTGGCCGCCGTGCCGTTGAAGACGAAGTAGACATCGCAGTCGGTCTGGAACAGCTCGCGCAGGGCTTCCGAGACCTGCTGCGTCCAGCGGTCGTCGCCGTAGGCGGGTTCGTGGCCGCTGGTCTGGGCCTCCATGAACCAGCGCGCGGCGTTCGGGCACATGCCTGCGTAGTTGTCGCTGGCGAAATGCTGGCGGGTGGGCGTGGCCACGGCGGCGGGGGCAGGGTGCAGGGAACTCATGGGCGGAGATTGTCGCGCTGTTTATTTATTTGGCGATGGTGGGAATGAAGCGGGTGCATCCTGTGTTCACCGGGTTGTGGGCTGGCATCCCTGCCGTCCCTCAAGCCAGGAGATAACGCCATGACCTCGATTTCTTCCTCGATCCGCCGTGTCAGCCTCGCGCTCACCGTCTCGGCCACGCTGGTGCTCGGTGCCTGCGCGATGATGGCGCCGCCGCCGCCGGCCATGGCTGCCGGTGGCATGCTGACCGACGCGGCCGGCATGACGCTCTACACCTTCGACAGGGATGCCGCCGGCCGCAGCGCCTGCAACGGTCCCTGCGCGAAGAACTGGCCGCCGCTGATGGCTCCCGCCGACGCCAAGGCCCGCGGTGACTACAGCGTCGTCACCCGCGACGATGGCACGCGCCAGTGGGCCTACAAGGGCCAGCCGCTCTACACCTGGGTCAAGGACATGAAGGCGGGCGACACCACCGGCGACGGCGTCAACGGCGTCTGGCACACCGCCCGCCCGTGAACCTCCGTTCCTGAGCGCCCGGGCTGCATGTCCGATCCGCCGGACCTGATCGTGCATCTGCCGCGCCTGCGGCGGTACGCGCGCGCCCTGACCGGCGGGAACGCTGCCAGTGCGGACGATCTGGTCCAGGACACGCTGGAGCGGGCCTGGGCGCGGCTGCACCAGTGGCAGGCACCGGCCGAGGGTGACCCGACGGATCCGGCCGAGCGGCTGCGGGCGTGGTTGTTCACGCTGATGCACAACCTGTACCTGAACCAGGTGCGCCAGCCCCGGCTGCCCACCGATCCGCTCGACGATGTGCAGGACGATCCGTCCGCGCCGTCTGTCAGCGGTGGGCAGCTGGAGACGCTGGCGCTGCGGGACATCCACGCCGCGCTGGCGAATCTGCCCGTGCCGCAGCGCGAGGTGCTGCTGCTGGTCGGTCTGGAGGAGTTCAGCTACGCCGAGGCGGCGGCGGTGCTCGATGTGCCGGTGGGCACCGTGATGTCACGGCTGTCGCGTGCGCGGGCTGCGATGCGGGTGGCGCTGTCGCATCCGGTGCTGGTGCGGCCCGGTGCTGCGGCCGGCTGGAAAGTGGTGAAGTGAACCGACATGGGCACTGACGTACAAGCCGACGAACTCCACGCCTACGCCGACGGCCGCCTGCCGCCCGAGCGTCGGCTGGCCGTGCAGGCGTGGCTGGCGGCGCATCCGGACGAGGCCACGCAGGTGCAGCAGTGGCAATCGCTGAACCAGGCGCTGCACCTCGGGTTTGACGATGTGCTCAACGAGCCGCTGCCGCTTCGGCTGGTCTGGGCCGCACAGGGCGATGCTGCGCCGCCTGTGCCGGCCGCTGCCGTACAGGCGCGCTGGCGGCTGTGGTCGCGCCCCGGACCGGGCTGGGCGACCGCGGCGCTGCTGGTCGGGCTGGTCGGGCTGGTGGTGGGCGGTGGTCTGGGCTACCAGCTGGGGCAGGGCCGGCAGACAGCCTTGGTTTCCGCGGGGGTGTCCGGTCGATTCGTGCATGACGCTGCCTTGGCCCATGCCGTGTACGTGCCGGAGCAGCGCCACCCTGTCGAGGTCGATGCCCGGCAGGCGGATCACCTCGTCGCCTGGCTGTCGAAGCGGCTCGGCACGCCGCTCCATGCGCCGCAGCTCGCACCGCTCGGCTTCGAGCTGCTGGGCGGGCGCCTGCTGGCGGCGGGTGAAGGGCCGGTCGCGCAGTTCATGTACCAGGACGCTGCGGGTGTGCGGCTCACGCTCTACGTGCGCCGCGCCGCGCCGGCCGGGGCCAGACCCGCGGACACGCTGACCGCCTTCCAGGTCGCCCGGGAAGGCGATGTCGAGGTGTTCTACTGGGTCGAGGACGGCTTCGGCTACGCGCTGTCCGGCCGTGTGGACCGCCCGCAGCTGCAGGCGGTGGCCGAGGTGGTCTACCACCAGCTCACCGCCCCGGCGCAGGTTCAGTCGCCCGCGTATTCGCCCACGGGCAAGCAGGAGCAGAACAGGTTGCGGTCGCCGTAGACGTTGTCCACGCGGCCGACCGGCGACCAGTACTTGCCGCGGCGCAGACTCGCCACCGGGTAGGCGGCGGTTTCACGGGCGTAGGCGTGGGTCCAGTCGCTGGCGAGCAGGCTGGCCGCCGTGTGCGGGGCGTGTTTCAGCGGGTTGTCCTCGCGTGGCCAGGCGCCGGACTCGACCTGCGCGATCTCGCCGCGGATGGCGACCATCGCGTCGCAGAAGCGGTCCAGCTCGACCAGCGGCTCGCTCTCGGTCGGCTCCACCATCAGCGTGCCAGCGACCGGGAAGCTCAGGGTGGGCGCGTGGAAGCCGAAATCGATCAGGCGCTTGGCGACGTCCTCGGCGCCGATGCCGGTGGCGTCCTTCAGCGGGCGCAGGTCCAGGATGCATTCGTGCGCGACCAGCCCGTTACGTCCCGTGTACAGCGTTTCGTAATGCGGGGCCAGTTGCGTCGCGATGTAGT
>JBEANV010000029.1:0-8377 GCA_041165285.1 Pseudomonadota bacterium
ACCTCATGGCCGGCGTAGAACGCCGCCACATCGGCCATGTCCTGCTCGGACAGGGAGCCTGCAATGCCACGCATCGTCGGGTGCTTGCGCTCGCCCTTCTTGTAGGCGTTCAGCGCCGACACGATGTACTTGGCACCCTGGCCCGAGATCATCGGAACCTGGTGGATTTCGGGGAAGCTGGCGCGGTAGCCCGGGATGCCGTGGCAGCCGACGCACATCGCGGCCTTCTTCTGACCGGTGGCCGCATCTCCGGCCGGGTTGTCCTGAGCATGCACGGAAGACATACCGGCTGCGAGTGCAAAAGCGGAAGCGACCGTGGCAAGTATCTGTTTGCTCATATGTAGGTGTTGATGACGATCAAGCAAAAACGCCGCGAATTATAGGTTCGCATCACTGACATCAGACCCGTTTTCGGGCCAGCAGAAATCCGGCCGATGCCCTGACACCACATTTTCCCGCGGACCGGCCTCTGCGTCATCCGGGCAGTCACCATGACAGTGCGCGCCGTTTTGAGCACAATCAAAGCGTGCGGCACCAATGCCGCGAGCGCGGAACCCGCCATGACCCTCACCGAACTGCGTTACATCGTGGCCGTTGCCCGCGAGCGGCATTTCGGCCGAGCCGCTGAGGCGTGTTTCGTTTCCCAGCCTACGCTGTCGGTGGCGATCAAGAAGCTGGAGGAAGAGCTGGAAGTCAAGCTTTTCGAGCGCGGCGGCAGCGAAGTGAGCGTCACGCCGCTCGGCGAGGAGATTGTGCGGCAGGCCCAGATCACGCTGGAAAGCGCCGCTTCGATCAAGGAAATCGCGCGCCGCGGCAAGGATCCGCTGGCAGGCCCGCTGCGGCTGGGTGTGATCTACACGATCGGCCCCTACCTGCTGCCCGACCTCGTGCGCAACGCGATCGAGCACGTGCCGCAAATGCCGCTGATGCTGCAGGAGAACTTCACCGTGCGGCTGCTGGAGATGCTGCGCACTGGCGAGCTGGACTGCACCGTCCTGGCCGAGCCCTTCCCCGACACCGGGCTGGCGATTGCGCCGCTCTACGACGAGCCGTTCATGGTGGCCGTGCCGCGCCACCACCCGCTGGCGGGGCGGACCTCGATTTCGTCGGCCGAGCTGAAGCAGCAGACCATGCTGCTGCTGGGCACCGGCCACTGCTTCCGCGACCATGTGCTGGAAGTCTGCCCCGAGTTCGCCCGCTTTTCCAGCGACACCGAGGGCATCCGCAAGAGCTTCGAAGGCTCGTCGCTGGAGACCATCAAGCACATGGTGGCCTCGGGCATGGGCATCACTGTGGTGCCGCAGCTGTCGGTGCCAGTCGGGCATGACGCGCCGGACAACCCCTCGCTGCTGCGCTACGTGCCATTCAGCGATCCGGTGCCGACCCGGCGGGTGGTCCTGGCCTGGCGGCGGTCCTTCACGCGCTACGAGGCCATCGCAGCGCTGCGCAACGCGGTCTACCAGTGCCCGCTGCCCGGGGTCCGCCGCGTGACCGACTGATCGGGGACTGCCGGCGAGCCGCCTCGCCCGCTCAAGCTGCGTGCATCGCTGCCGAAATCAGCAACGGGGACATGGTCCGACATGTCCGGTTGCGAGTTTTCCAATGCCCCTCTCCCCGAAATCGAGCCGCCCCCCTTCGACGCCACTGCGGCGCCACGAATCGGAACGCCGTCGCACCGACCGTCGGAACTCGGTCCAGTCTTCCGAAGCCGCCATCGAGGCACGCGTGCGCCTGCGCCAGCACGCCGCCGTCCTGCGCACACTGCCCTTCATGGCCGGCATGTCGCTGATGAACGCGCTGCTGCTGGCTTTCACTGCATCACCGCAGATTCCGCAGACCCTGCTGCTCGTGTGGCTCACTGCCATCGTCGCCCTCACACTCGCGCAACTCCAGTTCTGGTTCAACCACCGCCGCCACCGCGCCACAGCCATCTCGCCGCGGCGCATCACCACCTACGACCTGCACGCGGCCGCCATCGGCGCCGTGTGGGGCCTGGCGCCGGCCACGCTGGCCTTCGACGCGCAGCCCGCACACCAGCTCACCACGGGCCTGTCCATGGTCGCGATGCTCAGCGCCGGGGCCTTCACGCTGCTGTCGCTGCCCCGGGCGATGATCGCTTTCACGGGGGCACTGAGCGCGGGCACGCTGGTGTCCTACATCGGCTGGGGCTCCGCGCTGCAGAGCTACGGCGTGGTGCAGTGGATCGTGCTGGTGGGGCTGGCGATTGGCGCGTCGCGGGGCGTGTACCGCAACCTGCAGGCCCGCGTGAGCGCCGAGGTCAAGGCCGAACACCAGAACCAGCTCATCGGCCTGCTGCTGCGCGACTTCGAGGAGCACGGCAGTGACGTGCTCTGGGAAATCGACTCGGCCGGCCGCCTCAAGCATGTCTCCAAGCAGCTTGCCGGCGCGCTGGGCCTGACGGTCGAAGACCTCAACGACCACTCGCTGCTCGCGCTGCTGGCCGACCTCCAGAAGAAGCTCAGCGAGTCCGACCGCGAATCCGCCAACACCCTGCACGAGCGCCTGACCCAGGGCCATCCCTTCCGCGACGTGCTGTTGCCGATGGTGATCCAGGGCAAGCAGCGCTGGTGGTCGATGACCGCCAAGCCGCTGGTGGACGAACGCGGCAGCGCCATCGGCTGGCGCGGCGTGGCCCGCGACGTGACGCAGGCCCGCATCGCCGACCGCCGCCTGGCCTGGCTGGCGCACTACGACACGCTGACCGGGCTGACCAACCGGGCACACTTCCGCGTGCTGCTCGAAGGCGCGCTGCAGACCAGCCGCACCCGCCTCAGCCAGGGCGCCGTGATGTGCCTGGACCTGGACGGCTTCAAGAACGTCAACGACACCCTCGGCCATGCCACCGGCGACGCGCTGCTGGTCGAGGTGTCGCGCCGCATCAAGGAAGCGGTCGGGCGCAGCAACATCGTCGCCCGGCTGGGGGGCGACGAGTTCGCGGTGCTGGTGCGCTCGGTGCGCGAGGAGGCCGAGATCGGCACCACCGCCCAGCGCATCATCGACGCCATGCGCCCGCCCTGCGAGGTGATGGGCGCGGCCGTCCCGGTGCGGGTGAGCATCGGCATCGCACGTTTTCCGCAGGACGGCACCACCGTCGACGAGATGATGCAGAACGGCGACCTCGCCCTCTACGACGCCAAGGCGCACGCCACCGGCTCGATGCGCTTCTTCGTCGCCCGGCTGGGCGAGCAGATCCGCCGCCGCCTGGTGCTGGAGCGGGATCTGCGCGAGGCGATGGAGAAGAACCAGCTCTCGTTGCACTACCAGCCCAAAGTCAGCCTGCACGACTGGGAGGTCATCGGCTTCGAGGCCCTGCTGCGCTGGAACCACCCGGAACATGGTTCGATCCCCCCCGTCGAGTTCATCCCCGTGGCCGAGGAAAGCGGCCTGATCCTGCCAATGGGCGAATGGGCGCTGACCGAGGCCTGCTGCCAGGCCGCTCGCTGGCCCGATCCGCTGCAGGTGGCGGTCAACATCTCGCCGGTGCAGGTGATGGCCCAGAACCTGCCCGAGGCCGTGCAGCGCGCGCTCAAGGCCAGCGGTCTGGCGCCGAGCCGGCTGGAGCTGGAGATCACCGAATCGGTGTTCATCAACGACAACCGCGGCACGGTGGAGCGGCTGCACGCACTGCGCCGACTCGGTGTGCAGATCGCGCTGGACGACTTCGGCACCGGCTATTCGTCGCTGGCCTACCTGCGCCGCTTCCCCTTCGACACGCTCAAGATCGACCGTGCCTTCGTGCGCGAACTGCTGATCAGCCGGGACGCCCGCTCCATCGTGCGCAACATCCTAGCGCTGGCCAAGTCGCTGCGCATGTCGACGGTGGCCGAGGGCGTGGAAGAACCGTTGCAGGTCAACGTGCTCGAAGCCGAGGGCTGCAACATGGTGCAGGGCTACTTCGCTTCGCGGCCGATGCCGGCCGACCAGGTGCTGGAGTTCGTGCTCAAGTGGCGCGAGCGCGACCGGCCACAACGCCCGCGCGAGCTGGAACTCGAAGACACCCGCACCGCCGAGCTGATGCCTTCGCTGCCCGAGACCATGCTCTGAACGCGCCGCCGGGGTGCGGCAACGCGAGACAATCGCGGACATGACCGCCACTGCGCCCCACCCCGCCAACCGATTCGCCCTGTATCTCGACCTGATCCGCTGGAGCCGGCCAGCCGGCTGGCTGCTGCTGCTGTGGCCGACGCTGGCCGCGCTGTGGGTGGCAGCGGGCGGGGTCCCGGGACTGCACCTGCTGGCGGTGTTCACGCTGGGCACCATCCTGATGCGCAGCGCCGGTTGCTGCATCAACGACGTCGCCGACCGCGAGTTCGACCGCCATGTCAGACGCACCGCCGCCCGGCCCGTGACCAGCGGCGCGGTCTCAGTCAAGGAAGCCCTGGCGCTCGGTGCGGCACTGGCGCTGGTCGCGTTCGCGCTGGTGCTGACCACGAATGCGCTGACCATCGGACTGTCGTTCGGCGCGCTGGCGGTGACGCTGGTGTATCCGTATGCCAAACGCTTCGTCTCGATGCCGCAGGCAGTGCTGGGCGTGGCGTTCAGCTTCGGCATTCCGATGGCGTTTGCCGCGGCCCGCGCCGAGGTGCCGCCGCTGGCCTGGGCACTGCTGGCGGGCAACCTGTTCTGGGTACTGGCCTATGACACCGAGTACGCGATGGTGGACCGCGACGACGACCTGAAGATCGGCATGAAGACCTCGGCGATCACGCTGGGCCGCTGGGACGTGGCGGCGATCATGGCGTTCTACGCGGTGTATCTCGTGGTCTGGGCCTGGCTGGGTGTGCAGGCCGGGCTGGGCGCGGTGTTCCTGGTCGGCATCGCTGCCGCCGCAGCACAGGCGCTGTGGCACTGGACGCTGATCCGGGACCGCTCGCGCAACGGCTGCTTCCGCGCCTTCCGCGAGAACCACTGGCTGGGTGCGGTGGTTTTCGCTGGCGTTGTGCTCGACTACGCGCTGCGCTGACCGACCCGCACATCGCCCGCCAGCTGCCGCGCCATCGTCAGCGCTGCCACCAGACTCGACGCATCCGCCACGCCGTGCCCGGCCACGTCGAAGGCCGTGCCGTGGTCCGGGCTGGTGCGCACAAAAGGCAGGCCCAGCGTCACGTTCACGCCCTGCTCCACCCCCAGGTACTTCACCGGGATCAGCCCCTGGTCGTGGTACATCGCCAGCACCACGTCGAACTCGCCGGTGCGGGCGCGCATGAACACCGTGTCGGGCGCATAGGGGCCGTGGGCCTCGATGCCTTCGGCACGCGCCGCAGCGATGGCCGGCGCGATGACCTCGATCTCCTCGCGGCCGAACAGTCCACCTTCGCCTGCGTGCGGGTTCAGCCCGGCGACGGCAATGCGCGGCATCGGCTGGCCCCAGCGGGCGGCGCTCGCGTGGGCAATGCGCAATGTGGAGAGCACGGCATCGAAGGTCACCCGCTCGATGGCCTCGCGCAGCGCGCAATGCACCGTCACCAGCACCGTCTTGAGTTCCGCGTTCGCCAGCATCATGCGCACGTCGGCCGGACGGCCATGGACAGCACTTTCGGCCGCAAGCATCTCGGTGTGGCCCGGATGCGGCTCGCCTGCGGCAGACAGCGCCTCCTTGTGGATCGGTGCCGTGACGATGGCCGACACCTCGCCCCGGCTCGCCAGCGCCACCGCGTCGCGGATGCAGGCCGCCGCGAGCCGACCGCAGCGGGCATCCACGGTGCCCCACGGCGCCTGCGCCAGTTCCGGACAGCGCCAGCTCGGCAGCAAGACCGGCAACGCGCCCGGCGGCACCAGCGCCAGATCGGCCACCGAGTCGATCACAGCCATCGGCAGCTCAGGCACGTCACTGCGCTGGCGCCACACGGCCGCTGCCCGGCGCAGCACCGCCGGCTCGCCAATCACCAGCGTCTGCCCGGCCGGACCGGCACGGCCACCGAGAAAAGCGCGGACGGTGATTTCCGGGCCGATGCCGAGCGCGTCGCCGAGCGTGATCACCACGGGGCGGGCCGAGGGAGATTGAACAGGGTCAAGGTGTGCCATGGGGAGATTGTCACGGAACGGGCAGACCGGCCATGTCCGGTTGATACACTCCCCCGCATGAACTGGTTGGACAAGATTGCATGGACTGCCGAGGGCCTCGTGCCCGTGATTGCGCAGGAAGCGGGCACAAACGACGTGCTGATGTTCGCGTGGATGAACCGCGAAGCGCTGGCGCTCACCGCCGAGCGCGGTGAAGCCGTCTACTGGAGCCGCTCGCGCGAGCGCCTGTGGCACAAGGGCGAGGAGTCGGGCCACGTGCAGCAGGTACACGAGATCCGCGTCGACTGCGACCAAGACGTCGTGCTGCTCAAGGTCACGCAGCGCGGCCACGAACCCGGCATCGCCTGCCACACCGGACGCCACTCCTGCTTCTACGAGCAACTCGTGTCCGGCACGGACGGACAACGTGTGTGGCAGCCGGTCGATCCGGTCCTGAAAGACCCCTGCACCATCTACGCCAAACCGTGACGACAACGATGCCGATCCTTTCCTCCCAGGACAGCCTGGCCCGTCTCGCCGAGGTCATCGCGTCGCGCCGCGGCGGCGATCCGGACAAGAGCTACGTTGCGCGGCTGTTCCACAAGGGCACCGACACCATCCTCAAGAAGATCGGCGAAGAAGCGACTGAAGTGGTCATCGCCGCCAAGGATGGTGACGCGCAGAACATCGTCTACGAGGTCGCCGATCTGTGGTTCCACAGCATCGTGGCTTTGACCCAATTTGGATTGACGCCCGCGGACGTGATCGCCGAGCTGGAGCGGCGCGAAGGCCTGTCCGGGCTGGCCGAGTTCGCCAGCCGACCCTCAACTCCCCCTGCCGCACCATGAGCCACGATCCAAACTGCCTGTTCTGCCGCATTGCTGCTGGCGAGATCCCTGCCCAGAAGGTCTATGAGGACGACGAGCTGATCGCGTTCAAGGACATCCACCCCGCCGCGCCAGTGCATCTGCTGGTCATTCCGCGCCAGCACATTGCCGGGCTTGGCGACGTGACCGCAGAGCACGAAGCCCTGCTGGGCCGCATGATGACACTGGCCCCGCGCCTGGCCGTCGAGCAAGGCGCCGTCAACGGTTTTCGCACCGTGGTCAATACCGGACCGGATGGCGGCCAGGAGGTCTACCACCTGCACTTGCACGTGATGGGTGGACCTCGGCCCTGGAAACACGGCTGACCTAGAATTCTTCGCTAACCCGCACCGGAGCACCACCATGGGCCTGTCCACCACCCACCTGATCATTTTCCTCGTCATCATCGTGCTGGTTTTCGGCACCAAGAAGCTCAAGAACCTCGGCTCCGATCTCGGCTCGGCAGTCAAGGGCTTCAAGGATGGCGTGAAGGATGGCGACAAGACCGACGCAGCCACCACCGCAGCAGCCGCACCGGCCGCTCAGGTCGCCGCCGAGAAGCGCCTGGACAGCCAGACCATCGACGTCGAAGCCAAGACCAAGCAGTGACGCAGCACGGCGCCTGACCCATGCTCGACATCGGCATTTCCAAGATCATGCTCGTGGCGGGCATCGCGCTGGTCGTGATCGGCCCGGAGCGGCTGCCCCGCGTCGCCCGCATGGCCGGCACGCTGATCGGCCGGGCGCAGCGTTACGTCGCTGACGTCAAGGCCGAGGTCAACCGCTCGATCGAGCTGGAGGAGCTGACCAAGGTGCGCGAGCAGTTCGAGACTGCCGCGCGCGATGTCAGCCAGTCGGTGTCCAGCGGGCTCGACGACGCCACGCGGGATGTCAATGCTGCCCTGGGCCAGCATGTCGATGGCGACACGCCCACCTACGAGCCATACAACTGGGACAGCACACCAGCCCCGACGGCCTACAAGCCCCCGAAGAAGAACTGGCGCATCAAGCGTTCTGCGGTGCCCCAGTGGTACAAGAAGAGCGAAGGCGTGCGCCGCCATGTGCAGTCGGGCGCTGCCCGGGTGGCACGATTCCGCCCCCCGCGCCCGACGCGTCCGCTCTGATCCATGTCCACTCCCCCCGATGAACTGCAGGGCACCGAGGCGCCCTTCGTCAGCCACCTGATCGAGCTGCGCGACCGCCTGCTCAAGACCGTCTACGGCGTGGGCGCCATCTTCGCGCTGCTGTGCCTGTTCCCGGGGCCGTCGCGCATGTACGACCTGCTCGCACTGCCGCTGGTCAAGGCGCTGCCCGCAGGCTCCAAGATGATCGCGGTCGGGGTCGTCTCGCCCTTCCTCATCCCGATCAAGGTCACGCTGCTGGCGGGCTTCGGGGTGGCGCTGCCCTGGGTGCTGTACCAGATCTGGGCGTTTGTCGCGCCGGGGCTGTACAGGCACGAGCGCCGGCTGGTCCTGCCTCTGGTGACG